>CAZQJR010000097.1:0-10726 GCA_964592825.1 uncultured archaeon
GAAGGGTAAGAGGGCGGAGAAGGTCGGGGAGGAGTGCGCCGTTCGGATGCTCGAAGAGTTGAAAAGCGACGCGGTCTTCGATAGACACTTGGCGGATCAGGTGATGCCGTTTTCGGCCGTTGCGAAGGGAAGAACGTTCTACACGACTTCCGAAGTGACCCTGCATCAGAAGAGCAACGCCTACGTAATAAACGAGTTTCTCGGCGACGTCGTTAGCTTCGAAGGGAACGCAGTGAGGGTAGAGGGGAAGGGTCTGCTCAGCTGAATCCGTAATCCCTTTTTAGAACCTCCGCAACCTCTATTCCCGCCTTTATGCTTCCGTTCATGCTTCTCTCGGGATAGTTCGGGGGAGAGGTCATTCCCGCTACGTAAAATCCCCTCAACTTCGTTCTGTAGGGCGTGATCCTTTTAAGGTAACCCACCTCGTATATCGGCCCGCTGTATCTGGCCTTGAAAACCTCAATCCAGTTCACGTCTTCCCTCCCGATTCCGAACCTCTCGAGATCCCTCATGTAAATCCTCTTTATATCCTCAGCGTCCATTTTGAATAGCCAACCGTCGGGGGTCGAATAGCTCGCGAGATATATCACGTGCTCGCCGTAGTCTTCGAAAGGCATGAAATGCGTGTGCTCTATTATAGCCCCGAACACGCAGTCTGGAACGTTCGTCCAGTATATGTCCTCAGTAACCGCCCTCTCGGATCCCAAAAGCACGCACACGGAGCTCTGATACCTCACATCCCCTATCCCCGCCACCCTCCTCAAACCCTCGTCCATTGTGGGTATCGGGGCGGTGTACACGACGGCGTCGAACCTCTCTCCGTTCACCTCGAACTTCTCCCCGAACTTCCTTATCTCCTTCACCTCATCCCTCCTAACGTTCACGCTCTCGGCCATCCTCCGAACGAGCCTGTGGAATCCGTGCCTTACGTATCCCAACTCCTCTCCGTTCCACTTCCTGTTGCTCCTTATCGCAACCCTCGCGAGCAACCAAGCGTAGCTTACCCTATCGTAGTGATCGCCGAACTTCGCCTTGAGGAGGGGCATGAAGAACCGTTCGAGCAGATCCTCCCCGAGCTCTTCCCTTATTCCGTCCAAAACGTTTCTGTCGTCCTCCTTTTTGAAATCCCTCCTCCTGCTCCTGATCGTGAATAGGGCGAGTTTGATCTTGTCCTTGAGGCTGAGATAGGGAAACCTAAGAATCTCGAAGGGTGTGTTGAGGGGATATACCTTCCCGTCGAAGGCGTAACCTACTCTGACCGTCCTCCAGACGATCTTGATGCCCAACCTTCTCGCGAGTTCGAGCAACTCGTTATCCCCCCTGAAGCAGTGATGGTAAAACCTCTCCACGCAGTAATTCCGCGTGCAGTAGGAGGAGAGGAGTCCTCCAACTTCGGACTTCTCGAAAACGATCACGTCGAAAAATTCCGAGAGGCTCAAGGCGCAGCTGAGTCCGGTAAGTCCGGCACCTACTATCGCCACCCTCATCCGCCCGGGTCTATGGGAACATCAGTTATATCTTTGCATCGTAAGGTGTAGGATGAGAATCCAGATAATGGGTGCCGGGGCTTTGGGTTGTCTCTTCGGATATCTTATCCAGAGAGCGGGATACGAGGTCGTGTTCGTCGCCCGGGGGAGACAGCTGGAAGCTTTGAAGAGAGGGCTTAGGATTTCGGGGATTTTGAACGACGAGGTGAAGGTTTACGCCACACGCGAGCCTGAGAACGTGGACGTGACTTTCGTAACCGTAAAAGCTTACGACACCGAAAACGTCGCGAGGGCTCTCGCGGAAATAGATCCGGGGATCGTTTGCAGTCTTCAAAACGGTGTGGGGAACGAGGAGATCCTCATGAAGTATTTGGACAGGGTCGTAGGAGGAACAACGACCTACGCTGCGAATTTACCCGAATACGGCCACGTGGTTTACGCGGGGGAGGGAGAGACTTACGTGGGCAGGCTCGACGGGAACGTGGATCGTGACGTCGAAACCGTCGTAAAAATCCTAAGGGATTCGGGCATAAGAGCCGAGGCAGTTGAGGATATAAGGAGGAGGATATGGCTTAAGGCGGTCGTGAATTCGGCCATAAATCCTATAACCGCCCTCTGCAGGTGCAGGAACGGCAAGATAGTCGAGGTTCCGGAACTCTGGGATTTGGCGAGGAGGGTAGCGGAGGAGGGGGAAAGGGTGATGAGGGCGATGGGTTTTGACGTTTCGAACGTCGCGGAGATCGTGAGGACGGTGGCGGAAAGGACGGGGGAGAACAAGTCATCCATGTTGCAGGACATGGAGAGGGGGAAGAGGACTGAGGTAGATTTTATAAACGGGGCGGTCGTAAGGGTTGCGGAGGAGTTGGGGTTCGACGCTCCGTACAACAGAGCCCTCCAACTGCTCGTGAAAGGGGTAGAGAGACTTGAGATGGGTTGAGGTATTGCTGACGTCCTCCCTCCCCTTCTCGGAACTAAGGGGCGGGATACCGCTTGCTCTCTATCTGGGATTCGACCCCATCACCGCCTACGCCCTGTCCGTAATCGGTAACTTTCTTCCGATCCCCTTCCTGCTCGCCTTCCTCGATTTTATAGACGACTTCGCGAGAAGAACTCCGCTCGCACCGCTGTACCTAAGGATATTGGAGAGAACAGAAAGAAAGAAGGACGTTGTCGAGAAGTACGGATACATCGGCCTCGCGGCGTTCGTTGCTATTCCCCTGCCGTTCACGGGGGCTTGGACGGGTAGCCTTCTGGCTTTCCTGTTGAGACTGAGCAGGGTGAAGTCCCTCGTCTCGATCCTCGCCGGAATAATGGTGGCGGGAGTTTTGGTTCTCGCCGCAAGCTTGGGCGTTCTGTCGCTATGAAGGAAGCCAAGCTCTGGAGGAAGGTTGGAGGTAGGATCGTTTGCGGGCTCTGCTGGAGGTTCTGTAGAGTAGAGGAGGTAGGTTACTGTAGGACGAGGGTCGTGAAGGACGGAAAGCTATACACACTAACGTACGGGAATTTAAGCGCGGTGGAGAGCAGACCGATGGAGATCAAACCCTTCTTTCACTTCAAACCCGGCAGAACCGCCCTGACGTTCTCCACTTACTCCTGCAACCTCGACTGTCCGTGGTGTCAGAACTGGCACATATCCAAGGTCGATCCGCCGAAGGCGTTCAGATACACACCCCCCGAAGAGCTCGTGAGCACGGCGAGGCTTTACGGTGATATAGGGCTATGTGCGAGCTTCAACGAGCCGACGTTGCTTTTCGAATACCTCCTCGACTGTTTCAGCATCGCGAGGGATATGAAGAACACGATGGTTTCGAACGGCTTTATGACGCCCAAGGCTCTCGAAATGCTCTACGAGAGCGGTTTAGACGGCATAAACATCGACGTTAAGGGAAACGACGAGGTTTACGAGAAGTACTGCGGTGGAAAGGCCAAGTTCGTCTGGAGAACCGTAAAAAAGGCTGTCAGGCTCGGGTTGCATTTGGAGATAGTCTGCCTGATCGTGACGGGAGTGAACGACGAGGCTGAGGTAGTTGAGGAGGTAATCGAGAACCACCTGAAGTACGCCGGGGAAAAAGTCCCAATCCACTTCACCCGCTATTTCCCCGCGTACCTGTTCAAAAACCCGCCCACCCCCATTTCAAAACTCGAAATGGCGGTGAGCCTCGCGGACAGGATGGGCGTCGAGTTCGTGTACGTTGGGAACGTTCCCGGACATAGGAGGGAGAACACTTACTGTCCGAGGTGCGGGGAGCTCCTGATAAGGAGATACTCCTACAAGGTTCTCGAAAATAGGATGAGGGACGGCAGGTGTCCCGAGTGCGGTTACGAGATATACGGGGTTTGGTAAAAATTTAGGACTTCAACGAGGAGGGAACGATCTTCTTGAGCTTGCCCTCCTCTATCAACCTCTTCAGCTCCTCAACGAGCTTGAACTTCTGAACCTTCCCCCTTCCGCTGACCGGAAGTCTGTCCGTAACGTAAACGTACCTCGGAACCTTCGCGCTCGCTATCTTCCCGTAGCAGAAGTCGACTATCTCCTGAGGATCGAGCTTCACCCCGTCCTTGGGAATCACAGCCGCAGCCACGACCTCTCCCAGATCTCCGTCGGGAACTCCGACGACCGCGACCTCCTGAACCTTCTCGAACTGCCTTATGAAGCTCTCGATCTCTATCGGATAGACGTTGAAACCTCCAACGATAACGAGCTCCTTCTTCCTACCCTTGAACGTTATGTAACCTCTCTCGTCCATCATTCCAAGGTCTCCGGTGTAGAGCCATCCGTTCCTTATGGTTTCGGCCGTCTTTTCCGGCATCTTGTAGTAACCCTTCATTACGTTGTAACCCCTGCATATTATCTCCCCAACCTCCCCCGGCGGTAGCTCTTTGCCCCTGTCGTCGACTATCTTCACCTCTATGTCGGGCAGGGGCTTGCCCACCGTCTTGACTCTGTCCTCTATGCTGTCGTCCAAGCTCGTCATGGTTATTCCCGGTGAAGCCTCCGTTAGACCGTATGTTATGCAGAGGTTCGCCCCCATCTCGTTTATAACCGCCCTCATCAGATCCTCGGGGCATGGAGCGCCTGCCATAATTCCCGTTCTCAGCGTGGAGGTGTCGAACTTCTCCTTTCTAAACAGCCTGAGCTCCCTCACGAACATCGTCGGAGTTCCGTGGATCATCGTGCATCCGTACCTCTGAACGGTTTCGAGGGCGTCCCTCTCGTTGAAAACGAGTAGCGGGGCGATAGCACCACCGAAGCACGCCATGAGAGTTATTGACATGACGCATCCGAAGCAGTGGCTGAAGGGAACGGGAACTACGAGCTTGTCCCTATCGGTTACCTTCATGTTCTCTCCCTGATCGTAGGCGTTCTTTATTATCTGATACTGCCCCAGCATAACGCCCTTCGGAACTCCAGTCGTGCCGGAGGTGTAGAGGATCAGGCAAACGTCGTCGGGATCCACGGAGTTGACCGCTCTGAGGAACTCCTCGTCCTTCTCCCATCCCTTACCCATCTCGAGCAGTTCCTCGAACGTCATTCCGTCGAGCTCCTTCGCCTCGTCCTCGCTTCCCGCCACTACGACGTGTTCGAGCTTGTCGAGCTTGGGCCTTATCTCCTTCAGCATGTCCACGAACCTCCACTTGCCCATCGTCCTGTACGTCAGAACGACCTTGGAGTCGGAGTGGCCGATTATGTGCTCCGCCTCAACGGTCTTGTACCAATGATCGACGGGAACGAGCACCGCTCCGAGCATCGGAACGCCCCACCAAGCTACGACCCACTCGGGGAGGTTCTGCATCCACAGGCTGACCTTGTCCCCTTTCCTAACTCCGAGCTTGTACAGACCGTACGCGAGCCTGTTAGCCATCTCGAAAAGCTCAGAGTAGGTTATCTCCTTCCCGTCGAAGAGTATAGCGGGGTTTTCGGGATGCTCTTTCGTTATCCTTTCGAGCATCTGCCTGAAGGTCTCCCTCCTCCTGTACGGCATGTTCCCCCACCCCGATTAATATCGAACGATCATGAAAGATTCATAAATCATTCGCTCTTCAGTTCGGGGAACTCGTTGTAGAAGTATTCGTGCTCCCCCCTCTCGCCTCTCTTCTTCCTCTCCTCCTCCAACGCCCTTAGCTCGACCCTCCTTATCTTACCGCTTATCGTCTTCGGTAGCGAGTCGACGAACTCTATTATCCTCGGTATCTTGAACTTCGCGAGGATCCTCTTGCAGTGCCTGAAGAGGTCGAGGGCGAGCTCCCTCGAAGGCTCGTATCCCGGCTTGAGAACTACGAACGCCTTGACGATCTGCCACCTTATCGGATCTGGACTACCTACAACGGCAGCTTCAGCCACCGCGGGATGCTCAAGCAGTGCGCTTTCGACTTCGAAAGGCCCGACTCTGTAGTCGGAGGTCTTTATTACGTCGTCCGCCCTTCCTACGAACCACCAGTATCCTTTCTCGTCGAAGTAAGCCTTGTCCCCGGTGTAGTAGTAATCTCCTACGAAGGCGTCCTCCCTCTCCCTTCCCAAGTACCTGACGAAGAGCCCTATGGGTCTCCATCTGCTCAGCCTCACCACTATGTGCCCGACCTCACCCGGCTCGGTTATCTCCCTCCCGTCGTCGTCTACAAGCGTTATGTCGTACATGAACGTCGGCCTGCCGAAGGATCCGGGTATTATCCTCCCTCCCTTGAACCAAGGCGGGTTTCCTATCATCGCCGTCGATTCGGTCTGCCCGTAGAAGTCTCTTATCTCCGTTCCTGTGTGCTCCTTCCACCTTTCGAAGATCTCCGGATTGAGGGGTTCTCCAGCGCTCACGACATCTCTAAGCGAATCGAACTCGAACTTCTTGAGGTCGACGAGCATGAACATCCTCCAAGCCGTCGGAGGGGCGCAGAACGTGTTGACCCCGTAACCGTCCACCGCCTCAAGATACCTCTCCGCGTTGAACCTGCTGAAGTGGATTCCGAGCACCGTCGCCCCGACGATGAAGGGCGCGAAGAAGCTGCTCCAAGCGAACTTAGCCCAACCCGGAGCGCTGAGGTTGTTGTGCACGTCTCCGGGCTTGCAGTTTATTATGCATGCTGTTATCAAGTGACCAACTGGGTAGGAGGTGGCGGTGTGCAGAACGCCTTTCGGCAATCCCGTAGTTCCGGAGGTGAAGAAGCAGAATATCGGATCGTCCGCCATCGTATTTGCCCCCTCGCAATTCGAGCTTCCGTCGATGTCGTCCATGCTCTCCCATCCGCTCCTATCTCCGATTACGAGCTTTACCTTCGGCTCCTCCTTTAGGGCGTTGTCGACTATCTTTGCGGATTCCTCGTCGGCTATAACTGCGTCGGGCTTACAGACCTTGAACCTGTACTCCAAGTCCCTCTCCTTAAGGATGTTCGCGGTGGGCACGCCGACGAACCCGCCTTTGACGAAAGCGTAGTGCGTGACCCAGACCTCCGGAAGTAGGGGCATCATCACGTGAACGTAACCTCCCTTCTCTATGCCGTGATCCCTGAGATAGGAGACGAGCCTGTTTCCCCATTTCGCAAACTCTTCGTAAGTCCACTTTTTCTCTTCCCCGGTGTCGAGATCGACCCAACGTAACGCCAAGTTGTTGGGATTCCTTTTAACGTGAATTCCCTCGAAGACCTCGTCCGCCCAGTTGAACCTATCGATCTTCGTCGAATTCAGCTTGGCGAAGAATTGCTCCATCTTTTTCGCCTTTTCTTCGTTGTCCTCCAACTTTACGAGCTCGATAAACTCCTCGAACAACTCGCCGAACGCCATCAGTTCTTGGAGTCGTTATGAACTGATATTAAAAGCTTTGCAAACCTTTATATTCATCCGCACGACCAGAGCATCTGCTATGAGAAACGTATACGTCGAAGAACTCGTTCACACTCCCGTTGAACGTCAAAAGATCGAGATCGTCGAGAGGAAGGGTGTAGGACATCCCGATAGCTTGGCGGATGGAATTGCGGAGGCCATGAGCAGAGCGTTGTGCAGGGAGTACATAAGGAGGTTCGGTGTGGTTTTGCATCACAACACCGACGAAACCCAGATCGTCGCTGGCAAATCGAAGCCGGCGTTCGGAGGTGGTGAGTTAATTCAGCCGATATTCGTTCTGCTCGTCGGAAGGGCGACGAAGGAGTTCGAAGGGGTTAGCATCCCCGCTGACAGAATAGTTCTGAAGGCGGCGAAGGACTACGTTAGGGAGGCGATGGCGAACCTTAATCCAGAGACGGACATGATATTCGACGTGAGGTTGGGGGAGGGAAGCACGGATCTAAAGGACGTTTTTGCGAGGAGGAAGGGGGAGGTTCCCATGGCCAACGATACGTCCTTCGGCATAGGCTTCGCCCCGCTCACGGAAACGGAGAGGTTGGTTTACGACGTTGAGAGGAAGATATACAACGAATTCAGGAAGCAAGAGAAGGCGGTGGGGGAGGACGTGAAGGTGATGGGACTAAGGGAGGGGGACAGGATAACCCTGACGATAGCATGCGCCTTCATAGACAGGTACCTCAACGACGTGAGGGAGTACAAGGCCGTGAAGGAAGAGCTAACGAAGTTCGTTGAGGATTTCGCCAAGACCGTAACGGAGAGGGAGGTGGACGTCCAGATAAACACCGCTGACGATTACGAGAGGGGTTGTGTTTATCTGACGGTCACTGGAACTTCGGCGGAGCAGGGAGATGACGGAAGTGTGGGAAGGGGAAACAGGGTGAACGGGCTTATAACTCCAAGCAGACCGATGAGCATGGAGGCGTCGAGCGGTAAGAACCCGATAAACCACGTCGGCAAGATATACAACATTTTGGCGAACTTCATCGCCAGAGACTGCTACGAGAACATCGAAGGCATAGAGGAGGTTTACGTCAAGATACTGAGCCAGATCGGTAGGCCGATAAACGAGCCTCGCGCTCTGAGCATTCAGATAATCCCGAAGAAGGGTTACGATGTCGAGAAGATGGAAAGGCGGGCGATAGAGATAGCCGAAGGTTGGTTAGATAACGTCCTTAAGATAACCGACATGGTCATGGACGGGAAGGTGAGCACGTTTTAACTCTTTTAAACATTTTTGGAAGATACCATTACCGTGTGGCTGTTCGTTTACGGTACCCTGATGGATCCGGAAAAGGCCAAGAGGATATTCGGAAGGCTGCCGAAGGCGAAGGTGGCCTTTCTTCCCGGGTACGATCTCGCGTTCGACAAGGAGGGTATGGGAAGGGGAAACCCGAATCTCAGAAGGGGAAAGGGCGTTTGGGGTGTAATTTACGATTTAAGCGAGGAGGACGTAAGGAGGCTCGACAGGGTCAGTCCGAAGTACTCCAGAAGGGAGGTGGAGGTGATCGTCGACGGGGAGAGGGTGAGGGCGTGGGTGTACGTGGCCAAACCCGAGTACGTTAAGGAGGGGTTGGAGCCGGATAGGTCGTGCGTTGAGAGGATGATAAGGGGGGCGAAGTTTCACGGTCTGCCGGAAGATTACGTCGCCCGGCTCGAAAGCTTATTAAGATCGCTCGAAGAACGAAGAAATCATGGTGAGAATAACGATACTGTCCGACAACAAGGTCGTCGCACTTAGGCCTCAGGGGTTAAAGGCAGAGTGGGGTTTCTCAGCCCTCGTGGAGGGTAAGGAGGTTTTGTTGTTCGACGCGGGGCAGTGTGGCGTCGCCTTCGAAAACCTCCTATTGCTCGAAAGACCGATGCCGAAGAAGATAGTCCTCAGCCACGGGCATTACGATCACACGGGCGGACTCTTACCTTTTCTGAGGAAGGACGTGAAGATCTACGCCCACCCGGACGCCTTTCTTCCGAGGTACTACAAGGGGGATTACGTGGGAATACCCTTCTTGAAGGATAGAATTCTCGGAGAGGTGGTCGAACACACGGAGCCAGTTGAGGTGTCCAAGGGAGTTTGGGCTTTGGGGGAGATTCCGAGGAGGTACGAAACCGCCCTCCTCAAGGATTCGTACATAGTGAGGGACGGTAGGAAGGAGGAGGACGAAATAAAGGACGATCAAAGCTTGGCCGTAAAGACCGATGGTGGTGTGTTGCTGCTGCTCGGGTGTTGTCATTCCGGTTTAAGGAACACGATCGAATGGGCCGAGGAGGTGGTTGGTGACGAGGTGAGGTACATAGTGGGCGGAACGCATCTCATAGCATACGCGCCGGAGAAGATTAAGGAGATCGTGTCCTCCTTAGACTTCGAGTTCATCGCCCCCTGCCATTGCACTGGACTCAAGGCGGAGTTCTTGCTCATGCGTATCTTGGGCGAGAGGTTCAGGATGGTTGGGAGCGGTAGCGTGATAGAGCTATGAGGTTCGGAAGCAAGGAGGAGGTAAGGAGATTCGTTTGGAAGAAAATTGAGAGGTTCGCAAGGTTTCCACCTCCCTTTGGCAGAATCCCGAACTTCGTCGGGGCTGAGAGGGCTTGCGAGAGACTTAGGGAGCTTGAGGAGTACAGAAAGGCTAAAGCGCTGTTCTTAGCCCCGGATTCCCCGCTGAGGAGAGCGAGGGAGATCGCCGTCGAGGACGGGAAGATTCTGCTTCTGGCTAAGCCGAGGTTGACGGGATTTTTGATCGTGGATAGGGGAAGGGCGGGAACTATTCGGGAGATGCTCAGGTACGGAAGGGATGTAGACTTGAACGACTTGAGGCTCGAAATCGACCTCTTCGTCCAAGGCTGCGTCGCTGTGGACAGGAAGGGAAACAGGATCGGTAAGGGGAGCGGGTTCGGGGATAGGGAGTACGAGATGCTTAAGGAGAAGGGGTTAATTTCGGACGATTGTCTTTACGTCGTGATAGCGCATCCCGTTCAGGTATTCGACGATTTGAGCTACCTGATGGAAGATCACGACGTTAGAGCGGACGTGATTCTGACCCCCGACGGAATATTACGGGTTTAAAGCAAAAAATTATTATAAACTCGCCTACCCTTTGCTCTGATGTTCAAGAAGATCCTCGTCGCGAACAGAGGGGAGATCGCCATAAGGGTGATGCGTGCCTGCAGAGAGATGGGAATTAAAAGCGTTGCTATTTACAGTTCCGCGGACAGGAGAGCTCTGCACCGTCTTTACGCTGACGAGAGCTATTACGTCGGTGAAGCTGAGGCGATGAAGAGCTATCTGAACATGGACAGGATAATAGAGATAGCGAAGAAGTGCGGTGCCGAAGCGATACATCCCGGTTACGGTTTCTTAGCCGAGAACGCCGAATTCGCCAAGAGATGCGATGAGGAGGGCATAGTCTTCATA
>CAZQJR010000098.1:0-2972 GCA_964592825.1 uncultured archaeon
TGTTCAGACGATGAGATCCTTGAGATCCCAGAGGAGCTTGGGGTGCTTCTTTATCAAAACCTTTATCATAGCCCTCACGCTTATCTCCTCCGGCTTGCACTCCTTGAGTGTTCTCATCAGCTTGCTTAGGGTTTCGTCGTCCATCTTAACGAGCTTCTGCTGAAGCTTCCTCTTCTTGGCGAGATCCTTACCGAAATCGTTCTTCCAAAGCTCGTCGTACCTCCTCAGGAACTTCGCCGAACAGTCCCCCCTCTCTATCGCCTCCGCCGCCACCTTTCCGGCGTAGTAACCGGCCTTCATCGCGTTTGCTATTCCGCCACCGGTTATGGGATCCGCGTGCCTCGCCGCATCTCCGACGAGCATCACGTTGTCCGCCACCGCAGTCTCAATCTCCCCCTTCACCGGTACCGCTCCGGCCACCACCTCAACTATCCTCCCGTCACCGTAACGGCGTTCGACGAACTCGTCCAAATACTCCTTAGGAGATCTTTTGGCGAGAGAGGGCATGACCCCTATTCCAACGTTCGCCGACGAGTTACCCTTGGGGAAAAGCCAAACGTAACCTCCCGGGGCGATCTCCCTGCCGAACCAGAAGTGACAGTAGTTTGGATCGAAGTCTATGCCCGTCATGAGGTACTGAACGCAACTCTCTATCTCGTCGAGCTTCAACGTGGTGTCTATTCCCGCCCACTTCCCCACCCTGCTCTCGACTCCATCCGCTCCGATGACTATCCTGCATTCCACTTCGAACTCCTCCCCCATCTTCCTCAACCTTACCCTCACTCTCCCGTTCTCCCTTACCATGCCAACCGCGCTCGTCTTGACGATAACGTCCGCCCCCGCCTTCGCAGCCAACCTCGCCAGATGCCTGTCGAATATCTTCCTCTCCAGAACGTATCCTACCTCGTTGCCCGCCATCTCCTCCGTCAGCGTTATCTCCGTTCCGTCGGGAGCGTATATCTTTGCCCCGACTACCTCGGCCGATATGAACCTCCTGTCTATCTCCACGAACCTCTCCAAGTCCTTCTTTCCTATCCCCTCCGCACACCTAACCGGAGCACCTATCTCCTGCCTCTTCTCAACGAGCAAAACGTTCAAACCCATCTCCGCGCACGTCTTTGCAGCCATGCTCCCTCCCGGCCCCGCTCCTATCACGACGACGTCGTAGTTCACGAGACCACCTCCAGAGCGTTCATGGGGCAAACCTTAACGCACAACCCGCATCCGTTACACTTCTCCTCGTCTATTACGAGAAAGGTTTCGACGAGCTCGTTCGCGTTGAACTTACACACCGCAACGCAAGCTCCGCAGTAAGCGCACCTGTACCTGTTCACGACGACCCTCTTGGCCATGCCAAACGATCCGAGCTCAGAATTTTAAGCCCTTTCTATCCTGCATCCCTTGCAGTGGAGGATGTTCAGGTACGTCACGAGGATCCTCTTCGCCTTCTCCACCTTGTCCTCAGGCAGGGACTTCCATTCGAGCTTAAGCTCGTCCCTCGAAGGAATGGCGTCTCTCCCCTTACCCAACGTCTTTCCCGTGTAGGTGTCCATTACCGTCGTGTCGTCCCAGTCGGTCGCTACGGCCAAGGGGGCGTTCAGAACCCTCGCACACGCCAAGGCCATCATCTCGTATGGGATGAGGGTTGAAGGGGGAGCACACATTATCACGATGCAGTTTTTGCCCTCCATCCTTACGAGCAGATCCGCCACCCCCTTGGCCACACCCTCCTCCAGCCTGATATCGAACTCGTAGTCCACCGCTATCTCTTCCGGGGAATAGCCCTTCTCCTCGATCAAGAACCTCTCAACGTTCTGCCTCACTCTCTCCTTGGGCGTGTCCCAAACCGCCACCCCGGTTACGTAATCCCTCAGGAACATGACCCTACTTTCCCCCGATCTGTTTTAAGGCTTGACCTTCTTCGGCACCTCCACCTCCTTGAGCACGTCTTCAACCACCTTCTCAGCCCTAACGCCCTCGACGGCGTATTCCACGTCCAATATGATTCTGTGAGCAAGCGCCTCCTTGGCTACCCTCTTCACGTCGTCGGGAATTACGAAGTCCCTCCCGTCCATGCAGGCCAAAGCCCTCGACAGCTTCAGCAACGCGAGACCACCCCTCGGGCTCGAACCTATCTCCACCATCTCGTGCCTCCTCGTCGCCCTCACGAGCTCCGCTATGTACCTCAATACGCTGTCGTCCACGTATACCCCCTCAACGACCCTCTGCATCTCCCTGAACTCGCTCAAGCTGACCACCGGCTCAACGTCTTCCGTCGGATCGTCCTTCCTCCAAGCTATCCTCCTCCTGAGTATCTCCATCTCCTCCTCCACGTCCCTCGGATATCCGGGGCTCATCCTGATTAGAAACCTGTCGAGCTGAGCTTCCGGCAAAGGATACGTTCCCTCCTGCTCTATGGGGTTTTGCGTTGCTATGACGAAGAACGGCTCCTCAAGCCTGAACGTCTCGCCCTCTATCGTAACCTGCCTTTCCTCCATCGCCTCTAACAACGCCGCTTGGGTTTTCGGGGGGCTTCTGTTTATCTCGTCCGCGAGCAGGACGTGGGTGAATATCGGCCCCTTCACGAGCTCAAACCTATCCCCCTTCCAAACCTTCGTCCCCACAATGTCCGCGGGCAGAAGGTCGGGGGTGAATTGAATCCTCCTGTATTCCGCCCCTATTACCTTAGCGAAAGCCTTCGCGAGCAAAGTCTTTCCCAAACCCGGATAGTCTTCGAATAGAACGTTCCCGTTGCATAGGCAAGACGCGAGGGTCTTCTCCACAACGTCCCTGTCACCCACGTAAACATCGCAAACCGCCGCCACAATCTCCTCACATCTCCTTCTGAACTCCCCCAAGTCCAACTCCGATCCCCTCCAGATACCTCCTAACTTCCTCCAAAACCTTCTTTCTCATCTTCCTGTTCTTCTTCTCTATCATCCTCCTCTCCCAAGGGAAGGAAAGCTTCGGAA
>CAZQJR010000099.1:0-10274 GCA_964592825.1 uncultured archaeon
CATGAGCTCAGCCTCTGCCCTCACGTCCTCCAAGCTCTTAACCTCTCTCTCGTTCGCGAACACGACGTCCCTTCCCCTCTTCTCCTCGGATATAGGGCAGTAGAAGCACGAGTTGGGACACAGTCCGGTTACGAACAGCACGAGCTTCGCACCCCTCCTGCACAGCCTACAACCTTCGCTCAGGTAGCTGTAGTAGCTCCCCGCCTCTATCCTCTTGAACATCATTAAAGAACATGGGTAACGATATTTCACGTTTCCGCAACGATTATATTTTCAGATCGAAAACCGCTCCTCGATGCTATCCCCGTTCGAGATAAACCTCCTGAGGTCGCTCGAAGTTGGGAGAAAATACTCCGTCGACGAGGCATCGAAGGTTTCGGGGATGAGCAGGGATGCCGTGCTGAAGGCGGTTCATCTTCTGAAGGAAAAGGGTTACGCAGAGGTGGAGGAGGTAGTAAGAAGGAGATACAGACTAACGGAGGAGGGAAGGAGGTATCTCGAGGAGGGACTTCCGGAGGAGAGGCTTTTCAGGATTCTTAAGGAGAGGGGAGAGGCGAGCTTGGAGGAACTTGAGGAAAGGCTCGGAAAGAGAACCTTGAGCATAGCGCTCGGATGGCTTAGGAGAAAGGGTGTAGTGGAACTAAAAGACGGAAAGATCGTTCTGAAGGGAGAAGCCGAGTTCGAGGAGAGGGAGGCTTTGAAGCTGTTGTCCGAGGGAAAGGAAGTTCCCGAAAGAATTCTCAAGATCCTTCTCAAGAGGAAGCTCGTTGAGGTTGAGGAGGAGAAGGAGATTTTCGTAAAGATACTCAAAAAGCCCGATGTAGAGCTCAAGGAGTTCGTCACCGACCTAACCCCCGAGTTGATAATATCCGGAAAGTGGAGGGAAAAGGAGTTTTTGAGGTACGACGTGAGGGTTCCTTCGAAGGAGATTTTCGTGGGCAAGACCCACCCCTACGAGAGGATAATAAGGGAGTGCAGGAAGATATTCCTCGAAATGGGGTTTACGGAGATAAAGGGGCACTACGTTCAGCCCTCCTTCTGGAACTTCGACGCCCTCTTCCAGCCTCAGGATCACCCGGCTAGGGACATGCAGGACACGTTTTACCTCGACAAGTACGTCGAGGTCGAGGGGGAGGAGGTGGAGAGGGTCAAGAGGACGCACGAGAACGGATGGATAACGGGATCCACTGGATGGGGCGGAACTTGGGACGTTAACAAGGCAAAGCGGTTGGTGCTCAGAACCCACACGACCGCGATAACTATTCACTACTTGGCCAAGCACCCAGAGCCACCGGTTAAGGCCTTCTGCATCGACAGGGTTTACAGGAGGGAGGCGATAGATCCCACCCACCTGCCGGAATTCGATCAGCTCGAGGGCGTAGTTCTTGACGAGAACGTCGGTTTCAAGGATCTACTCGGACTGCTCAGGGAGTTCTTCCTCAAGATGGGTTTCGAGGACGTCAGATTCAGACCGGGCTACTTCCCCTACACCGAACCGAGCGTCGAACCGGAGGTGTACGTGGAGGGATTGGGATGGGTCGAACTCGGAGGGGCGGGGATATTCAGGAAGGAGGTAACCGAGCCTTTGGGGATTAGGGGAAGAGTTCTGGCTTGGGGTTTGGGAATAGGAAGGCTGGCCATGCTGAGGTTGGGAATGAAGGATCTTAGGAGACTCTACCAGCCCGACCTCGGATGGCTCAGGAGATGTCCGGTCGTAAGGCGTTAGTCAATCTTTGCTGAGATTAGCAGGCATACCGCCCCCGCAACCTCTCCCGCCTGAACGGTTCTGTCCGTCAGCAGTATCCTCACGAAATCGTAGATCGTGTGGTGAACGGTCGGAGGAATACCCAAGAACGGGAAAAGGAGAACCTTTGGCTCCTCCCATATTCTATCGAGGATTAGATGGGTTACGCATCCGAATCCGAGCTCCCTGCTTAAGGCGGTCGCGATTAGGGTGAAGACGAGGGAGTGGGCGACGAACCTGCCGGAGCCTATCCCCAGTACGGTCAGGGGTTTGTCTATCAGATCGGGCAACATCGCTCCCAGCGCTACGAGCTTCGTGTTCTCGATCCTAAGCCTCTTCCTAAGCAACTTGCCGAGTAGGATGGCGACGCCCAAGTGAGCGAGCGGATACATGATTCCACTTGAACGGGTAAGTAAAAACTTTTATTCTCCGAGCTTTAAGGGTGTGCGATGCCCGTAGTCACGCTCTACTGGGACGAACTCGAAAGGCTCGTTGGCGTGGATAGGAAGACCATACTCGAAAGGTTGCCCATGCTCGGATGCGACGTTGAGAGGGTCGAGGAAGATCATCTCGACGTGGAGTTCTTCCCGAACAGACCCGACCTCTACAGCGTCGAAGGCGTTGCGAGGGCGCTTAGGGGATTCCTCGACATAGAGAGGGGATACAAGGAGTACAGGGTGGAGAGGGGGAACTGGAGGATAACGGTGGATCCCTCCGTTCTTTCGATAAGGCCGAAGATCGCGGGATGCGTGGTTAGGGGTTTGAAGATGAGCGACGAGGTGATAAGATCCCTCATGGAGGTTCAGGAGGATCTGCACTGGACGATAGGGAGAAACAGGAGGAAGATGGCCATAGGAGTGCACGATCTCAGCAAGGTGAACTTTCCCCTAACCTACAAGGCTGTCGATTCCTCCTTCTCCTTCGTCCCCCTCGACTTCGACAGGGAGATGAGCGTCGAGGAGATCCTGAGGGAGCATCCCAAGGGTAGGCAGTTCGCTTTCATTTTGGAGGGAAAGGACAGGTATCCCATGATAGTGGACGCCAAGGGAGAGGCGATCTCCTTTCCGCCGATAATAAACGCCGAGAAGACGAGAGTTACCGAGGCAACGACAGACCTGTTCATAGACGTTACGGGGTTCGATGAGAACGTGGACAAGGCTCTGAACATCCTCGCCACCATGCTCTCCGACAGGGGTGGGAGGATAGAGTCCGTAGAGATCGTATATCCCGATAGAAGGGAGGTAAAGCCGGATTTGAGTCCGAGGAGGATGAAAGTTTCGAAGGACGAGATCTTCGGCCTCTTGGGGTTCGAGCTCGGGGATGAGGAGATCAAGATCGCTTTGGAGAGGATGAGGTTCGGCGTGGAGAGAATAGACGAAAGCTCGGTGGAGGTGCTCGTCCCTCCGTATAGAGCGGACATAATGCACGAGTGGGACGTGATAGAGGACATAGCGATAGGTTACGGTTACGACAGGATAAGGCCGGAGTATCCCCCGACGAACGCCATAGGGGAGACGCATCCTTGGAACGAAATGAGGGAGATCGTTAGGGAGATCATGATCGGACTCGGATTCTTGGAGGTCATAACGTTCACTTTGACGAGCGAGAGGGTTCAGTACGACATGATGAGGAGGGAGAGGCCGAAACCTTGGGAGGTATACGTTCCCGTCATGCATCCCCTGACCGAGGATCACACGATGGTTAGGACGGATATCCTCCCCAAGCTCTTGGAGGTGCTCTCCCAGAACAAACACCACCCCATGCCCCAGAGGATATTCGAGGTTGGGGATGTGGTTGTGGGTATGAAGAACAGGCTGAGGCTTTCCGCGTGCGTAACGCATTCTAAGGCGAACTTCTCCGAAATAAGGAGCGTCGTTCAGGCGGTGATGAGGGAGCTCGACCTAAGCTGGGATGTGGAGGAGAGCGACGATCCGGCGTTCATAGAAGGAAGAAGGGCGGACGTAATCGTTGGGGGCAAGAAGATAGGAGTTTTCGGGGAGATACATCCGGAGGTTTTGGAGAACTTCGAATTGACGAATCCCGTCTCCGCTTTCGAGCTCGACCTGAGCGGGGCTTTCGATTTGGGGGAGCTCATTTAGATTTTTATAAAAATTGGTAAAGCTTAAATATTCCCTCGCAAAAATAGATTCGATATGATGAAGGTAGGAGACGTTATGGTTAAGGATCTGATAACCGTGGATTACAGAACGCCCGTCAGGGAGGTATGTAGGATAATGGGTGAGAAGAAGGTCGGTAGCGTTCTCGTTACGAGGGGGGGTAAGCCTTACGGAATATTCACCGAGAGAGATCTCGTCTCCAAGGTTCTGCTCGAAGGTAACTTGGACGATGAGGTCGGCAAATACACGTCCTCGCCCCTCATAACGGTCTCTCCCGATTACAGCTTGAGGGAGGCGGCGAGGATAATGGCGGACATGAAGATAAAGAGGCTGGTAGTGGTGGAGAACGACGAGGTAGTCGGAATTTTTACCGCCTCCGACCTCGCGAGGGCGATAGCGGAAGCTCCTCTCGACTTCTGAGGTGATCGTGATGACCCTCAAGTGTGTTACGTGCGGGAAGGAGTTGAAGGAGGAGGAAGAGGGAATAACTTGGAGGAGATGTTCGATCTGCAAGAGCCCCGTGTGTTTGAACGACATAAGGTACATGGGAACTTGGGTAAGGGGACTTTACAAGAACTACGTTACCGTGATCCCCGTTTGCGAAAACTGCCTACCCAAGTCGATGCTTAAGAGGTTGGCGGAGAAGATTCACAAGGATTGAAAAGCTTAAAATTCAGATGGATCGAATCCCGGACGATGCGGATTCAGATTTACGGTGCCGGGATAGCCGGTAGCTACCTTTACGAACTCCTCGACCAGAACGGTTTCGACGTTCGCATTTACGACGTTCGTAAGGTTCCGGACTGCAGGTGCGCTTGGGGAATCGCGTACGACGAGGCGAAGGAGCTTTACGGGAAGATAGGGGTGAACTTGGACGATTACGTTCTCTCAAATCCGAAGGAGGTTATAATAAACAATAAAATTTTTTTAAAAAATAAAAACATCCGTATTTTTGACAGGAAGCGGTTGCTCGAAGATCTCTGGAGGGGAATGGATTTCGAAAAGGGAGAAGGGGATGTTGTGGTGGATGCTACGGGTTGCAGCAGGGCGATTCTGCCCAAGATAGAAAACGACAAAATATATTACACCGTCCAAAGCGTTGAGAGGCACGACGCGGATGAGAACATATACGTTCAGATGAGAAAGACGGGTTACGCTTGGGCTTTTCCGTTGGGGGACAGATGGCACATAGGGGCGGGAGATCTTAGCTACGAGAGGGCGATGGAGCTCGTTGAGAAGCTGAGAGAAGTTTACGGATTCGAGAGGAAGGGGGAGGAGTGTCAGTGTAGGGCGAGGATCAGAATGCTCCCTCCGTCCCGCTGCCGTCCGATAGTCCACGGAAACGTTTACGGAGTTGGCGAGGCGGTGGGATGCGTTAGCGGGGGTGGAGAGGGTAACGCACCCTCCCTCAGATGCGCCTACCTGTTCTTCGAGTGCTTGAGGGACGGGAGGCTTGAAGAATACGAAAAGAGAGTTCTCGAGGAGTTCTGGTGGATAGAGGAGGAGCACAAGTTCGTCGCAGCGGTTCAGGAGGATAGAAAGTTCACGGCGTTGAGGTTGCTTCCTAAGGTCGTTTCGATAGAATCGAAGAGGAGCATACACCAGTCCGTTAAGGATATAAAGAATTTGCTCAATCTCTTGAGGTGATAACGTGTTCTACGACGTTCGATCGGTGAGAACGAAAACCCTCACACTGTCGCTGGAGAACGGAAGGGTCGAGAGGGTGAAGTGGGACGAATCTTCGGGAAAAGCGTTCAGAGTCCTTAACAACGGTTTTTGGGGTTTTTACAGCACTTCCGAAGACGTGAGCGACGAGGAGGGAATAAGGAGGGCTAAGGAGAACGCCGTTGGAAAGGGTGACGCGTCGGTGGTTGAGGTGGATGCGAAGGATGAAAAGTTCGTTCTCAAGCCAAAAATACCGCCTTGGGACGTGCCGGTGGAGGAGAAGTTGAAGTTGCTCAGGGAGATAGAGGGCGTTTTGAGGGATGGGCACGTGGTGAGTACGAGGATAGTTTACATGGAGAACGTGAGGGAGTTCGAATACCGCGACTGCTGTGGAGTTACGGTAAGGTATTCCGTTCCCAGAGTTGGGATCGTCGTTCAGGCGGTTGCGAAGGGTGAGAGTCTGCAGATGTATTCGAAGAGGATATTCAAGCCCGCCGGATACGAGATCTTCGGTGACAACGTTTTCGAGATGGCGGAAGAGGTCAGGAAGGTTCTTGAGGGGCTCGTAAAGGCGAAAACTCCACCTTCGGGAAGGATGAACGTGGTTATAGATCCGTCCCTCGGAGGGGTGTTCATTCACGAGGCCTTCGGTCACGCGGCCGAGGCCGATCACGTAGCTCAAGGTTCGAGCGTGCTGGCGGGGAGAATTGGGGAAAGGGTGGCGGACGAGGGCGTAAACGTGTACGACGATCCGACGCTTGAGGAGTTCGGATTCTATCCGTTCGACGACGAGGGCGTTAGGGCTGAGAGGAGGGCGATAGTGGAAAACGGGATTCTGAGAGGGTTTCTTCACTCGAGGGAAACCGCCTCGAAGTTGGGCGGAAGGCCGGGAAACGCGAGGGCGCAGGGACTCGATTTTCCGATAGTGAGGATGAGCAACACCTTCATAGGAGAGGGTGATTTTAGCTTCGAGGAGTTGCTCGAGGAGGCGAGGGAGGGAGTTTACCTCGTAGGTTCGAGGGGTGGGGAAACGAACCCCGCGACAGGTTACTTCCAGTTCAACGCCCAATACGGTTACGTTATAAGGAACGGAGAGCTCGGGGAGATGATAAGGGACGTAGCGTTGAGCGGAAACACGCTCGAGGTTCTGAGGGATATAAGGGTGGGAAGGGGGCTCGAATTCGACCCCGGATTTTGCGGAAAGGCCGGGCAGATCGTTCCGGTAGCGGACGGATCGCCACCGGCCCTTATAAGGGCTCTCGTAGGAGGTGCCTGAATGGAAGAGATGATGGCGTTTCTCGACAAGAACGCCGACGCTTGGGAGATCTACTTTAGCTCGAGCGAAACTAAGAGCGTATCGGTGGAGAGGGGAAGGATCAAGATGGTAGAAGGCTCGAAGGAGACGAGCTACGCGGTCAGAGTCATAGTGAACGGAAGGGTTGGGTTCGCCACGGCCTCGAAACCCTCCGTTGAGTTGTGCCGAAGGGCGTTGAAGGTCGCGAGGATTTCGGAGGAAAGGCTGAGGGAGTTTCCGGTCGGGAGGAAGGCGAAGGTGGAGGGTATATACGATCGAAGGCTGGAGAACATTACCTCGGAGTGGTTGATCGATTCTGCAGAGAGGTTGATTAATAGCGCGCTCGAAGTTGGAGACGTTAATCCCGCTCAGGGTTACGTGGAGGTTGCGGTGGAGGAGGTTAGGCTCGTGAACTCCAACGGAACGGATTTGGAGGAACGCATGACTTCCTGCGAGGCCTACCTCGAATGCGTGGTTGGAGACTCCAACGCCTTCGAATTCGATCAGAGCAGAACGGCCAAGCTCGATGTGGATTTCGTCGGAAGGAAATCAGCCGAACTCGCACTCGAATCCCTCAAGGCCGAAAAGATCGATGAAGGCGTTTACGACATAGTCCTGTCCCCCATCGCAGTTCACGAATTGCTGAGCCACACCCTATATCCGGCGATGTCCTCTGAGAACGTGATGAAGGGTAGAAGCCCACTCGTCGAACCGGGAAAGAACTACTTGGGAAGTCTGACGATCATAGACGACGGATCCGTTCCCTACGGAATGTGCAGCTTCTCCTTCGACGACGAAGGCGTGGAGGCTAAGGAGACCGTCGTTTTCGAGGAGGGGGTGCTTAGATCTTACATAACCGACTTCAGACACGCCTTGGAAATGGGCGTCGAGCCGACAGGAAACGGTTTGAGGGGAGAAGACCTCTACCCGACCACCAATCCTTCAAACGTTATTCTGGAATTCGAGGACATGGGGGATATCGGCGACGACGCTCTCTTCATTCACGCGCTTATAGGAGCCCACACCTCCAACCCCGTGAGCGGGGACTTCAGCTTGGAGTGCATGAACGCTTTCCTGAACGGACGGGCCGTTAGGTCTGCGATGATATACGGGAACGTTTACGACCTGCTGAAGAACATCGTAGCGTTCGGAAAGGACGTAAGACAAATTGAAAATACGATAACCCCCTCCATAAGGTTCGGAGGGGTTAAGGTGAACGTCTGATCATTCGACGACTTCGGCGAAGGCGTACTTCTTCAAAACCTTCTTTATTCTTATCTTAACGACGTCGTTCAAATCCGTTCCGGGCACGAAAACCACGTATCCGTCGATCTTCGCTATTCCGTCTCCTCCGCTTCCCATAGCCTCTATCCTAACTTCCCTAACCTCTCCAACGCTTACGGGCGGTTTTCTATCCAAATTCGGCACCTCCGATTCGATTCAACGAGTTCGACGCGATACTATTTAAACTTTTTGGGAATTTCGATATCTTTATTAACATCCGATCAGACGATTCCGCATGAGATATTATAGCGCATCATTTATATTTGCGGTGGGTATCGGTTTGCTCATTTTCGGCCTGATACTGATTCCCGTTTTCCAGCTTCACTACGGCTCCGAGCCGTTCAAGGTAAAGATCACGTTTACGATAATAGGAGTCGCGATATCGATAATAGTTTACGGACTGAGCCAGATGCTGAGCAGTAGAAGGGGTTCGAGAATAATCGCAACCTTCGGCTTCGCCCTATCTGTTCTGGCGGTTCTCATGTTCGACTTCTACTATCCCAAGTACTGGTACTATCCCAACGTCACGTACGTCGAGATAGCCTACGCTCTGGGACTCATAACGCTCTTCAGCAGTTCCTTCGCGGATGCGGTTGAGAGGGTTATCGAGAGTTCGAGCAAGACCATAATGAAGATAATCCATCACGAAAGGCCGGTGGAGGAGGTTAAGAAGAAGAAAGAGGAGGAGTTACCGCCCCTCGAAGCCAACTTCGCTTTTCCATCCAAGAGCGAGGGGCCTAAGCTCGAGATAAAGGACATTCAAATGCCCGCGGATCTAAAGCCGGGGAAGGCTCTCGAAAGGCCGAGGATAGGAAAGGTCGTTAAGGTCAAGGACGAGGTTGGAAGGGAGGCCGAAAAGTTGGTGAGGGTCAGGCAGGGTGAGTTGAAGGTGAAGAAGTCGGATTCGGACATTTTGGAGGTCACAAAAGCTTTAAAGTCGATGGAGGGAAGGATGGGTAAGGAGGATAGGAAAAAGGTTTTTGGGGGTTGAGGTATGGCGAAGGGTCTGGATGTAGGAACCATGAACATAGTGTGCGCGGAGATGGAGGGGGAGAACGTAGTATTCGTGCAGCAGAGGAACGCGTTTCTTGAGCTCGACTACAGCGACCTGACGAAGATGGTTCTCGATAACGCGAACGTTCAGTACGTGGTAAGGGGGGATAAGATATACGTTTTAGGCGACGACGCGATGAAGTTCGCGACGGTCTTCAGGAAGAGCACGAGGAGACCCATGAAAACTGGAATTCTTAGCCCGGACGAGAAGGAGGCCGTGCCCATAATAAAGCTGATCGTGGAGAAGGTTCTGGGCGAACCGAACTACGAGAACGAGGTCGTGTGCATATCCTCCCCCGCCAACCCCATCGACTCCGACATCGAAACAACATACCACAGGAAGACGCTCGAGGCTCTCGTTAGAAAGCTTGGTTACGATCCCTTCACGATAGACGAAGGTCTCGCCATAATATACTCCGAACTCGCGGACAACAGCTTTACGGGAATAGGAATTAGCTTCGGCGCCGGAATGACCAACGTAACCGCAGCGTACTTCGCGGCACCGATAGTTTCGTTCAGCATAGCGAGGGGAGGAGATTGGATCGACGAAAACGCCGCCAAGGCAACCGGTATGCCCAAGGAGCAGGTTTGCTCGATAAAGGAAAACAACTTCGAGCTAAGGCACGAGGTGGAGTTGGGTAGCGTGGAGGGGGCTTTGGCGATATACTACGATTACCTCGTCACCTACGTCGTCGAGAACTTGAAGAGAAAGCTTACCGAGGTCACACCTCCTCAGGTCGACTTCCCGGTCGTTCTGGCCGGAGGTACTTCAAAGCCGAGAGGGTTCAAGAGGCTGTTCGAAGAGAAGATCTCCCAAGTCGGGTTGCCCGTGGACGTATCCCAGATCAGGATGGCAAGGGATCCTCTCTTCAGCGTTGCGAGGGGTTGCCTCATAGCGGCCAAGACCAAGGAGGAGTGACCCCTCACTTTTTTGACAGCATAAGGAATATTAATACCCTCCCACCTAAGTTATGGCGTGAACAGGTATAGGAGAACGAACGAACAGCAGAGGGTTGGAGAGGTTAGGTATCTCGTGCTCAGGCCTTTGGGGTATCCTCTCAAGGCTAGCTATCACGAGTATCCTGTAGTGGACAATCCGAGGGTCTTCGAGAAATAC
>CAZQJR010000100.1:0-3764 GCA_964592825.1 uncultured archaeon
CAGAGGGTTCCACGCTCCTCATCTTTCGTCGGATTCTGGCGGTCTCATCATCCTAAACCTTTATCTTCCGGGAGATATACGTTTTACGATGATGAGGGTCGCTCTACACTGAGGCGACGATGAAGAGCTCGAACCCGCTGATTCGTTAACTATTTTAACCCTTCGCAAGAGCTAAGAAGGCATGTTCCCGAGCATCTACTCCCCGAAGGACGTTGAGAAGGAGATCGCCGAATTCTGGGACTCTCATCGGATTTATCAGAAGGTGAAGGTTAGGGGTGACAAAAAATTCTTCTTCGTTGACGGACCGCCATACACGACGGGCAGGATTCATCTGGGAACGGCGTGGAACAAGGTGATAAAGGACACGATCCTTAGATACAAGAGGATGTGCGGTTTTAAGGTTGCGGACACCCCGGGCTGGGACATGCACGGTTTGCCCATAGAGGTTAAGGTGGAGCAGGAGTTGGGATTCAAGACCAAGAGGGACATAGAGAGCTACGGGATAGATAGATTCGTCGCGAAGTGCATGGAATACGCTTTGAAGAACAAGGACATGATGACGGAGCAGTTCAAAGCCTTGGGCGTTTGGATGGATTGGGATAATCCGTACATGACGATAAAGGCGGAGTACATCGATTCCGCTTGGTGGTGCGTAAAGCGTGCGTACGAGCAGGGTTTGCTTGAAAGAAAGCTGAGAGTGGTGAACTGGTGTCCCCGTTGCGAGACGGCTTTGGCGGATGCTGAGGTGGAGTACAAGGACAAGACCGATCCGTCCATCTACGTAAAGTTTCCGGTTAAGGGAGAGGAGAACACGTTCGTGGTTATCTGGACGACGACGCCTTGGACTTTGCCGGCGAACATGGCCGTTGCTGTGCATCCTTCCTTGGAATACGCGAAGTTCGAGGCTGTAAAGGGTGGAAAGAAGGAATATCTGATCATGGCGAAGGATCTTGGGGGAGAGGTGCTTAGGAAGGGCGGTTACGATGACTGGAGGGTAGTGGAAACGTATTCGGGGAAGGATCTCGTCGGAATCGAATACGAGCATCCCTTAGCTGATGAGGTGCCGATTCAGAGGAATTGGAGTCATAGAGTTTACACAGCGGACTTCGTCACCGCTGAGAACACCGGTTGCGTCCACATCGCTCCGGGACACGGTTTGGAGGACTACGAGCTCGGAATCGAGGTTGGGCTTGAGATATTCAATCCCGTTGACGATAGGGGTGTTTACACCGAAAAGGCTGGGAAATACGCCGGAATGCACGTTTTTGAGGCTAATCGTGTTATAATCGAAGATCTCAAGAGGAAGGGTCTGCTCTTGGCTGAAGAAACAATCACGCACAGATACGGGCACTGTTGGAGGTGCAAAACGCCCATAATATACAGGGCGACGGAGCAGTGGTTCTTAGCTGTATCAAAGCTGAAGGACAAGATGCTCGAAGAGATAGACAAAGTTAAGTGGGTTCCGGAGTGGGCCGGAGCATCGAGGTTCAAGGATTGGGTGAGCAACGCGAAGGATTGGTGTATAAGCAGGCAACGTTACTGGGGAATTCCCATTCCCGTTTGGATCTGCGAGAAGTGCGGAAAGTGGAAGGTGGTTGGAAGTATAAAGGAGGTTCCTTGGGAGAACGACCTCGACCTTCACCGTCCGAAGATAGACGAGGTAACTTTCGAATGTGAGTGCGGTGGAACGATGCGTAGAGTTAAGGACGTCTTCGACGTATGGTTTGACAGCGGTGTGGCGAGCTGGGGAACGCTGAAGTATCCGTTCGAGATTAGCGAGGAGGAGTTCAGGAAGATTTGGCCGGCAGATTTCATAACCGAAGGACACGATCAGACGAGGGGATGGTTCTACTCCCAGCTCGGAGCGAGCGTCATAGCCTTCGGGCGAGCACCATACAAGACCGTGCTTATGCACGGCTTTACTTTGGACGAGCAGGGTAGAAAGATGAGCAAGAGCTTGGGAAACGTCGTGGAGCCGGAGGAAGTTGTTGAGAGGATAGGAGTTGATGGATTCAGGCTCTACGTTCTTTCATCCGCCCTTTGGGAGGATTTACGCTTTAGCTGGGAGGATGCAAGGAACGTTCTTAGGATGCTCAACATATACTGGAACGCCGTCAGATTCGCCTACACCTACATGAGCCTCGATAGATACAGGGAGATCCCGCTCGATGAGGTTGAGCTGAGCGTCGAGGACAGGTGGATCCTATCGAGGCTCGAAAACCTGAACAGGCTGGCGGTGGACGCTATGGAGAACTACCATCTCCACAAGGTTGTTAGGGCGTTCTTCGATTTCGTCGTCGAAGATTTCAGCAGGTGGTACATCCAACTCGTAAGACCTAAGGTTTGGGAGGAGAGGGATTCTCCAGCGAAGATAGCGACTTACACTACGATTCTCAGGGTGGTGGAGAAGACAGCCAAAATAATAGCACCATTCGCGCCCTTCTTGGCGGAGTGGATATACCAGCACTTCGTGAAGGAGTTCAAGGAGGTGGAGGAGTCCATCTTCTTCGAGAGCTATCCGAAGCCGGATGAAAGTATGATCGATGAAGAGTTGGAAAGGGCGATGGACATCGTGAGGGAGATCTTCGAAGCTGTAAGCAACGCGAGGCAGAAGGCGAGGAGGAAGCTTAGGTGGCCTTTGAGGAGGGTCGTCGTTGAATCGAAGGATGAGGAGGTTAAGAAGGCTGTTGAGACCCTCGAAGAAATAATCAAGTCCCAGTGCAACGTGAAGGAGGTCGTTGTTACGGAGGAGTTCGAGAAGGAGGTGGCGGTTAAGCCGAACTACAAAGCTTTGGGTCCGATTCTCAAGGGAAGGGTCAAGGACTTCGCGAAGTTCTTGGAGGGATTGAGCAAGGAGGAAATAGCGGAGATCCTGAGGAGGGGTAAGTTGGAGTTCGATGGCGTCGAACTCAGCGTTGACGATGCGTTGGTAGTTGAATACAGGGTGCCCGATGGTTACGAGTTCGCGGAGTTCTCAAAAGGCGTCGTTTACGTCTACACCGTGCTCGACGAGGAGCTGAAGAGAGAGGCTTTTGCGAGGGAAATAGTCAGGAGGATACAGGAGATGAGGAAGGAAATGGATTTAGATGTGGAGGAGTTCATCGAGAGCGTCGTGGACGTGGATCCAAAACTTGTGGAAGGTTGGGAGGACTACATAAAGCACGAGACGAGGTCGGTGAAGTTGGAGTTCGGAAAGCCCACCGATGGATACATCAAGGAGTGGGAGATAGAAGGGATGAAAGTGGCGATAGGAATCAGGAGGTCGGGGCGCTAAATGATGTATTTTTCCCTTACCTTGCTGTCGATTCTTTTGTTACATCGCGACCCTTAGCATCGACATCGACTTTTCCTCTCTGTTTTTTATTCGATGTTTCTTTAACGTTCAACACCAACCGGAAATAAATTGGATCGCATAGAGGCTAAACAGTATTGAAGAACTAAAAAAAGCTCAGCTCGGTAAACCCGTCAGAATTCGTAAAGTTTAGGGAGTTAGAAATAACTCTACCAAACACATATGAAATCGCTGAGCTTGGCCATCCTAACCGATTGGATAATAAATTAAAGGTTCGTGTGTAGTGGTGATCGTGGATATCGATGTCTGGCTTAACGAGTTTTACCCGAAAATAGTTGAGGACTTCGGATTTAGCGTGGAGGAAGACGAAAGGGCTGCGAGGCTCATGCACGATTTGGGGGGAGAGAGGTTACTTGACTGTTCCGTTTTACGCGAAAGGATTGAGGGTAGGGATGTGGTGGTCGTGGGGGGT
>CAZQJR010000101.1:0-5526 GCA_964592825.1 uncultured archaeon
GTTCTCGTTTACGTTAAGGACAAGCTTCACGCGGAGTTCATAAGAAGGGCGTTCGGATACGATAGGTTCGTGGACGATAGGCTCGTTCTACACATGCACGAGATTGCTCCGATAAGGAGAAAGCTCAGAACCGCATCCCAAGTCATGTTCACGGTCACGTACTGAGGTGATTGCGTTGGAGGTGAAGATGGAGAACCTTTACTGTACGAGGTGCGGATCGGAGTTCGACATAATAGTGAAGAGGGTTACGGGTTACTCAGGCCCCATGCACATACCCAACCTCTACTGCCCATTCTGCGGTAGCAGGAGGCTCGTAAGGAAGCAGGGGCTCTTCTTCAAATGACGTATATAAGTTTTTGGGATTAAGTTTAAATTCTTTTAAAATTAAAATTATAACATGGCTAAGTATTATGAGCTCGGCGAACTCGAGAGTAGGGCTCCTAAGCTCTTCGGAATTCCCACCGGCACGAAGTTGGACGAAATGTTCTACAAGATAGAGGTAGAGGACGGTAGATACGTTAAAAAGCCTCTCGGCGGAATCCCCCACCTCGCGGTCATCAACCTCACCGGAGTTCCCGACACGGGCAAGAGCGTTTTGGCCGAACAGTTCGCGGTTACCCAAGCAAACTTGGGATACAAGGTTTTGTTTGTCACGGTTGAGAGCCCAGCCAACTTCCTCTACACCGCTCTAAAGCACAAGGCTCAAGCGCTGGGAGCGGACTTCGAGAAGGTCGAGAGAAACGTGGTCGTCATCGACGCTTCGGAGAACGACGAGCTTAGGGAGAATCCGAAGGCGCTCATAGACACGATGGCTTACGCGATAAAGGAGAAGAAGGTCACGAATACGATAATAGACAGCATAACAGGACTCTACGAGCACAAGGAGGTGATGGCGAGACAAATAGTCAGGCAGTTCTTCAACTTCCTGAAGAAGTTCAGGCAGACGGCAATACTCGTCTCCCAAAAGAGATCCGCACAAGCGAGCGAGAGCGCTGAAGCTGCGGGTGGTTTGGCGGTTGCCCACATAGTGGACGGAACCATAGTGTTGGACAAGAAGCTGATAGAGACGAGGTGGGACGTGAACCTATACGGCCTGCCTTTGGGTAGCGTGATAAGGACGATTAGGATAGACGGTTGCAGACTCTGCGGGCACGATTCGCGCACTTGGGTTTTCGAGATAACGGAGTTGGGAACTATAAACATAATCTGTCCGCTTAGCGAGTTCATAAAGAGGAGGGGAAGGGTTGAGGAGTAGGGGGTGATGGGTTATGGAGGTCATAGCCAAGCCTAAGGGTGGAAACGTAGATAAGATGGCGGAGAAGGTGTTCTTCGAGAGCATAAGACTTTTGGGTGGTCTGAAGAAGTTGATAGAGTACAGGAATCTGACTTGGCTTCCGAGCTTGGCCGAGGCGGCTTACGTTATCGTTCTGAAGAACGAGGCCTTCAAAACATACAAGGAGATAGCCAAGGAGTTGGGAATCACCGAGCAGACCGCGAAGAACATAGCGACTGCGGATGAGCAAGAAGTTAAGAAGTACATTGAGGGAGAGCTCGAGGAGAGACCAAAGGAGCACATAGCGGGAGGAATTGCGAAACTCGCATACAAGAAGCTCAAGGAGGAGGGAAGGCTCGACGAGGAGGAGGTGGAGATAAAGCACGACGAGATAGAGGTTCTCGGCATAGACTGGGCGGTGCACGTGCTGACGAGAATAAAGGGCTTGGACTTCCCGGTGGAGAAGGATCAGCTTATGGAGAGACTCAAGGGCTTAGTAATCAAGGGCAAGAAGGCGGAGGAGATCTTAGAGAAGCTCGAATATCCGATAAAGACACCGGCAGAATTGTTGCACAAGATAAAGGTTCACTTGGAGGAATAACTTTATTTTTTAATTATCGTTTTCTACCTACCTCCGGCACCACCACCTCCAAAACCACCTCCCGCTCCAAACCCACCACCCATACCCCCACCGAATCCACCTCCGCTCGGTGCGGTGGAAATCCACGTCGTCAGGAAGGTTCCAAAACAGTAGTAGGTGTAAACCTCCGGGACTTTTACGTTCAGAACACCCATGGCCTTGGCGACCTTCTCTCCCACGCCCAAAGCGGTTCCGTAAACGAGCCAGTCCTTCCAGATCGAGATATCCTCGGGTGCGTACCTCTTTATCATCGCCATGTCCGAGAGAAATCTCCTGAAAGCATCCCACTCCAGCTTCTCCTTATAGTGATCACCCTTCCACCTCCCGAAGAGCTGTGTGGGTGTCATGTAGCAGATGAAACTCTGGAAGAACGCCACGAGCGTGAGCATAGGAACCTGCACGGCGTTTGGGAATAGATCGAGCATTGGAACGACCCACGTGAGGGACAAAAGAGAGAGGAATAGGAATAGAACGGAAATATACTTGAAGACGATCTTGCCCCTATTCTCGACGAACTTCTCGGCGATCGTTCTATCTTCGTAGGTCAGGACGTTGTTAAACCAGCTCGCTATTGAGTGGGAAAAGTGCGTATCTCTGCTTATCCTATCTTTGATCCTTTTGGTATCGAATATGCCGTTCTCCGAAAACCTCTCCAAAAATCTCAGAACGAGTTCTTCGTATCTGTCCTTCGTATCCGGGTTCAGAATCTTTATCCTGAGCTCGTCACCCTGACTTTCAATCTCTACGTTCCCCTTTCTTTGTAAATCCAAGAGAGTTGCGTAGAATCCGTCTTCATCTAACTTGAAGGCGTCTCCTTTGAAAACCAAGTTCACGAGCCATGGTTTTCTCTTCCTCGGAACGTAGCTTAAAAATTCGGGAACCGTGAATTTCCTCTCTCTGCCATAGAGAACGTAAATACCCACAACTATGATCGGAAACGCCAGCACCAAAGCCTTCGCAATCGTAACCGTCAAACTTACGAACTCCCTTTTCCCGTAATATTTCGAGTTTTCAGACTCCGTCACCTCCAAAACGTTTCCACCGAAGCTAACGGTTGCCCCTTTTACCGCTCCGTGCTTCAGAACCATCTCCACCTCAACCAAGCTGTCTTGAGGCGCAACACCTTCGATTGTCCAAGATCCTCCAACCTTGCGAACGTTGAAACTTGGAAGGTGAGGATACAGCCTTACCACAGCGTTGTGCGGATCTTCTACGACTATCTTAACGTGTCGATACGGAACGTGCCTGTCGGCCAACTTGAGGTTTACGTGGTCGTATTTTCCGTCGCTCTGAATCGGAGGAAAGACTACGAACTCGTATTTGGCTTCGTAGTCTCCCTTTTCGAACTTATTCAAATTTACGATTCCCACTTCGTTTCTCTCCGCGAAGTTTTCCACAAACTTCTTCACAAAAGAGCTTCCATTCCAAACTACGACTCTTCCAAAGTAATCCTTCGCGTATCGTATCCCATCGCCCTTCGCATCGATCAGCGTTATGTGTGGCCTACCTTTGACAGCCGAACCCTTTACGAACATCGGGACTTTCCAGTTCCTGAACAGCATTCTGAACTTAACTTCGTGAACGTGATAGACGTAGTTCTCCGTGAGCGTCAGATTTCCGTTTATCGTAATCTTTGCGGTATAATCGGCCGTAAGAGGGGCTGTTTTTCCCAACGACGTTGCGAAATAGACCCCGGCCAAACCCATCAGAAATACTAAAATCAAAACAACCGCCAACTGCTTTCCTTCGCTCAGGTTCGAGAATGCTCGGATCTTCGGATTTTTGAAGAGTATCAACACTAAGACGATCAAAATCAGGAATCCAAAGCTCATACGCTCCACCTTAGGTCTGGCCTTCCCGTGATGTCATCGAACTCCAAGTAACCCATTTTCCTAAATCCGAACATCGCCGCGACAAAGTTCGACGGAATTGTGTCTATCTTCGTGTTGAACTCCTGAACTATGTTGTTGTACGTGTATCTTTGCCTCGCTATCTCATCTTCTACCTCCCTAACCGCATCCATTAGCTTCTGAACGGTTTGGGAAGTTTTCAGATCCGGATAGTTCTCAACCGCAACGAGAACTTTTCCCAAAATCCGTCTCGACTCTCTATCTATCTTTTGGATCTCTTCGGGTGATAAGACCTTTAGAACTTCCGTCCTCATCCTCGTAACGTTTTCGAGCGTCTCCCTCTCAAATCTCGCGTAGCTCTGAACGGATTCGAGCAACTCCGTAAGCATGTCGAGCCTCTTTTTCAAAGCGACCTTGATCTGTCCGAGCGTGGCCTCAGCACCGTTTTTCAACTGCTGAAATCTGTTGTATATCGATACGATCATCAGAGAAAAACCTGCGATGCCTACGACAAATCCGGCGATGAGTATCAGCAATACAACATCCATGCCAAACGTTTAATAATGTTATTTAAAAATTTAATCGGACTTTAATTTTGACATAACGTCCCTATATATTCTGCCCTGCAAACCGTGGAATCTCGAGAATCCCTCCGCGAACCTCTGATCTATTGCTGTCGTGTCAAAGGACGTAAGTTCCGGCTTGTAGAGCGAGTAGGGAGAATACCTCGCCACGGGCATGGCGTTGCCCTTGAACAGCCTGACCTTCACCCACCCCGTCACCCTTTCCTGAGTCCTGTCTATGAAGGCGTTTAGGGCATCGAACAGCGGATCGTTAGTCAGGCCGTAGTAAACCAATTCGGCCCACTCCTCCTCCACGATTGACTTGAACTTAAGCTCCCTCCTCGAAAGCACGAGCCTTTCCAAATCCCTATGGGCGGTTATTAGTATGGTTGCGGCGGGATGCTCGTAGCACTCCCTCGACTTCAGCCCGAGAACCCTATCCTCGATCATGTCAGTCCTCCCCACCCCATGCCTTCCACCGATCTCGTTCAGCTTCCTTATTAGCTCGAGCCCGTCCATCTCCTCATCGTTCAACGCTACCGGCACACCCCTCTCAAAATCTATCTTCACTATTTCCGGCTCATCCGGAGTTTTGGTCGGATTGGCAGTCCACTCCCATACGTCCTCGGGAGGAATGAACGTCGGATCCTCCAAATTTCCCCCCTCCACGCTCCTGCTCCACAGATTCTCGTCGATGCTGTAGGGCTTTTCCTTCGTCGCGGGAACGTCTATGCCGTGCTTCTGGGCGTATTCGATTTCCCACTCCCTTGTAAGGTTGAGCTCCCTCATCGGAGCTATAACCCTGAATCCGTGCTGGTAGAACACGTTCTCGAACCTCAGTTGATCGTTGCCTTTGCCGGTGCATCCGTGCGCTATCGCATCCGCTTTCTCCTTCTTGGCAACTTCAACGACCTTCTCCGCTATTATCGGCCTCGCCAAAGCTGTTCCCAAAACATAGCCTTCGTAACACCCGTTCGCCTTTATCAGTTGAAATAGGGCGTTCACGTATTCCTTCTTAGCGTCTACGGTGTAGTGCCTATCCGCATACCTCTTGCCCCTTTCCTCCGCCTTCTTTATCTCATCTTCGGGCTGACCTATGTCCACCGTGACGGTTACGACTTCATCAAAACCGTATTTTTCCTTGAGCAGAGGAATGCAGACGGTGGTGTCCAAACCGCCCGAATACGAAAGAACGACCTT
>CAZQJR010000102.1:0-2047 GCA_964592825.1 uncultured archaeon
CTCGTCCAGCGTGAACCTCCTCTTGAATATCGGATTCCCTATGAACTCGTAGCTACCGCACGGAGGATCTCCGCAGACCTCCCTACTCTCGTCGGCAGTCCAGAAGTGCTTTCCGCAGATGGGGCACCTTTTCCTGACGAAGCCGTTCTCCTTGAGAAACGTGATGTCCAAATACTCCTCGTCGAGCATCAAGCCTTTTCAACGCTCAAACATTTTAAGGCTTTTGGAAAAAAATTAGGAAGAACAGATACCGCACTCCTCGAGAACCCTCTTCGCCCTGCCTACGGGTGTCATGTTGTGCGCCATGACCTTCTTCATAACGTCCACTATGGCCCTTACAGTCGCCTCGAATCCCTCCACCCTCTTACACACCCTCACGCAAAGTCTCCTGAACACGGGAGAGTAGCAGGCGCAAACGACGCCGTTCATCTTTGCGAGCTTTTTGGCCATTATCTCTCCAGCAATACCCCACTCGAAGTCCTTCTCCTTCCCGTCTCTCTTCTCGTAGAAGTTGATCTCCACGCAGTCACCCGCATCGCAGACCGAATACGTGTAGAGGTCACCCAACTCCACGCACATGTTAAAGTTTAATATTAAACGATATTTAAATTTTGTTTGAAAACGCTTTAATATAATCCACTCGGAAGCGGTCTGTATGAGGATAGGACTCATATCCGACGTTCACGGGAACCTTATAGCTCTCGAGAGGGTTCTCGAGGAGCTCAACTCGTGCGACGAGATATACTGTGCCGGAGATGTCGTCGGTTACTATCCGTTCCCGAACGAGGTAGTGGAGGTGCTTAAGGGGTACGGGGTGAGGAGCGTCATGGGAAACCACGATTACGCGGTCGTTACCGGAGACTTTTCGGGGTTCAACCCTTATGCTGAGGAGGCGGGTAGGTGGACGAGGGAGAGGTTGAGGCCGGAGAACTTGGAATGGCTGGCCGAGTTGCCCATAAAAATTGAAACGGAATGGTTCGACATGTACCACGGAGCTCCCGCCGAGGACGAGATGGCGTTCGAGATCTACCTATTCCCCGAGGATCCGATGATCGAGGATTTCGTCGAAACCCTCGGCAAGAGCATCGTCGTCGGGCACACTCACGTTCAGTTCCTGAAGTATTTCGGGGATAGGTTCTTCCTGAATCCCGGGAGCGTGGGTCAGCCGAGGGACGGTGATCCCCGTTCGGCCTTTGCGATATTCGACACCGAAAGCGGAAAGGTCGTTCTGAGGAGGGTGGAGTACGAGATAGACGAGGTTTGCGATGCGGTTATGAAAGCTGGATTGCCCGAATTCCTTTGCTTCAGACTTTACAACGGATATTAGCCCCTTCTAAGCTCCTCTATTCTTCTCCTTATCTCCCTCAGTTCCTCCTCCAGATACCTCTCCATCTCCTCGAGCATCCTCAACTCTTCCTCCCTGTCGATCGGTCGTGCGAAATACCACCAGCACCTGCCCCTTCCGAACTTCCATCCCGGTCTCTCCCAAGGCGGCAGGTCGCTCCAAGGCCCGAATCCCGGATACCTCTTCCACCTCCACCACATACCCATCACCTCCCGAGTATCTCCTCTATCTTAGGCGCTATCCTCTTGCCTACGATCCTACAAGCGTCGGGTGGTGCTTCTCCCCTCGCTATGGCCATCGCGCATTCGTAGCAGCTATCGTAACCGCAAGCACCGCAGTCCCTCTTGGGAAGGAGCTCGTATATCCGTTGAACCTTCTCGTCCCCCACCTCTCTAACGGGGAAGGGTAGCTGGAACGCGAACCTTCTGCACCTCCTTCTCATCCTTCTCCTTACCCCTCTTCCTCTGCCGCCTCTGCCTCTCCTTCTACCCTTACCGAAACCTAACCAGCCCCACACGATAATGAATATATATTCAATAGTATTTGAATTTTTCGGTCAACCTAAATGTCTCCGAAGATCCTGTCTATCAACCACTTCGAATCGAACTTGACGAGATCGTCGTACTCCTGACCGGTTCCCAAAAACAGAACAGGTCTGCCCGTAACGTAGCTTATCGATATCGCCGTTCCCCCCTTCGGATC
>CAZQJR010000103.1:0-3204 GCA_964592825.1 uncultured archaeon
ACGTAAACGATCTTGTCGGGTTTTAGGGCGTCGATGACCTCCTTTCTGTGGGTCACCGCGACGAGCGTTATGCCCGCGCTCCTCGCTATCTCCCCAACCTTCCTCGCCACCCTCATTGCGGTCAGGGGATCCAAGTGCGACGCGAACTCGTCGATGAGGATCAGGCTCGGCCTTTCGGCCAAAATCGAAGCAATTTTAGCCCTCTCCTTCTGACCTGTGGAGAGCTCGCGGAACTTGGCTCTGTAAAGAACCGCGTCTGAAAGCCCCGATTTGTTCAAAACCTCTACTGCGACGAGGAGATCCTTCGCTCTCTCGTAAACGTGCTCGAGTACGCTTTCCTCCCCAAACTCGGGCTCGAACTCCTGCGGTATTATGACACCCACCCTCGCCTTAGGAGCATCTATCTCCCCAGAGGTCGGCTTGAACTCCTCCCCCTCCATCCCCGCTACCGCTCCGAGCATCAGCCTGAGTAGCGTCGTCTTCCCCGCCCCGCTCGCTCCGACCACCACGACGATCTCCCCCGGCTCTACGGTAAAGTTCGCGTTCCTTATCACCTGCCTCTCAATCACCCTATGCCTCACACCGAACGCGGTGAGGAGTTCGCGCACCTCCTTCTTCAGCTTGGAAACGTCCAGATCGCTCTTGAAAACCTTCGAAACGTTCTTGAAAACTATTGGCCTGCTCAAAGGCTCCACCTTACCGTATCTGGACACGCAAAGCCTTCCTCTATGCGTCCTCGCCACCTCGTCCTCCTCGAAGAACTTCTCAAGATACCTCTTCGCCTGTTCGGTGAGGGGGTAGTACAACACAGGCCTGCCGGAGGCGGTATCCCAGACGTACTTGAAACCCACCTTTTCGAAGAACGGATTGAAACGAGCCATCTGGGCAATCGTCTCAACTAAATGCTTTCTCTTCTTCATCTCCGGAATTCTCCTCTCATCTATCCACTCTATCGCGAGCTTCACCGCCAACATGCCCAAGCCGTCGGATCTGTAATCCGGATGGACTACTACTCTCGCTATCCTCGCGCACGCGGTGTTGCTCCTCCTCATCGCCTCCCAACTCGCCATTTCCCAGAGCTTCTGCCTCGCCACCTTCCTGCTGAACTTCTGCCTCAACTCCTTGAAGAGCTTCTTCATAACGAGCTCCGGGCTATAGACAGGATGGAACCAGCTGTAGGGAAACACCTTTTCCCTTATGTTCCTGACTATCCTACCGTCCGGCAACCTCCTGTGCATGAGGGGTATGGGCGGATCGACTCGAACGTAAGCGACCACCCTCGGCTCGAACTTTTCCCCGTTTAGGAGCTCCAAAATCAGAAAGCGAGACGCGGGCGTGGATCCCTTTATCTCCACTATGTGCACGTCCTCGCTACCGCACTTCGGACAGTTCTGCTTCACGTTTGCTTCGAACAGTTCCTCACATCCGTCGCAACGCCACAGGGCTATCTTCTCCTTCTCAGAAGCGTAATGATACTGCTCGAGCTCCGCTATGGCTTCGAAATCGGATTCGAACATCGCCTCCCTCGCCCTTATCCTGTATTCGTAGAGGGTCTCACCGAAGGGATTCTGGCGGGGCGACCTAACCTCCTTACTCCAATAAGGCCATACCTTGACCTTTTCCCTTCCGTAAAATCTGTAGAGCTCGTAATCCTCGAACAAAAGAACGAGCGATCCCTTTATCTCCTTAGGCTTTGTCTTTATTACGAGATCGACCTTATCCCCTTCGAAGAGCCACTTCGCAAAGCCTGAGGTGTAGAGGGTGTAGGTTACACCGTTCACGTCAACGTCGAGCGTTCCGAACCACCTGTGCTTGAACTTCGGGATGTCCCTCGCGACGATCTTTCCTATCATCGAAATTCAGTTTCGGGCGAACGTTTTTTTAGTTTGCCATTCCAATAGGGACGATGAGGGGACTGATAGTCAGAGAACCCTACGCAACACTGATAGTTAGGGGAGAAAAGGTTTGGGAGATTAGGAAGAGAAGAACGAACGTTAGAGGGGAGATATTCATAATTTCGAACGGTAGGATATTGGGCAAGGTCAAGCTCGTCGACGTCTTAGGCCCATTCACCCCAGAGGAGCTCGCTAAACATTCCGACAAGCACAGGGTGAGCTACGAGGATCTTAAAAAATACGCCAAGGACTGTAAGCTGTTCGCTTGGGTTTTGGAGGATGCGGAGGAGTTCGAGAAGCCGATAGAGATCAGGGTTCCGAAGGGCGCTCAGGTTTGGGTGAGATTGGAGGAAAGGTTTTTTATTTAAAACGCACAAGACGGGGACATGGAAGAAAACATAACGAGGATCGGTGTAAGCCTTCCAAAAAATCTGCTCGAAGAGTTCGACAGCATAATAAGGACGAGAGGCTATTCGTCCAGGAGCGAGGCGATAAGGGATGCGATAAGGAATTACATAATGGAGTACAAGTGGCTGGAGAGGGAGAAGGGGGAGATCGTAGGAGTCGTGAACGTCATATACGACCACCACGTGAAGGGTGTGAGCGACGCTATAATATCGCTTCAGCACGACTACCTCGACATAATAACCACCACACTCCACATCCACCTCAACAGGGACTATTGCCTCGAGATGATACTCGTAAAGGGAGACATGAGGAGGGTGAAGAAGCTCGTGGACAAGATAACGACGCTCAAGGGCGTTACGAACGTAAAGTTGATTACCGCCTTAAGAGATTAACTTTTTGAGCAACCTCAAAACCATTCTCGGGCTCCTAACGCTTTCGAACTTCGAGCAGAGGTCTCTCGCCGTCCTCCAAGATCTCGGGAGAAACGTGCTTGAGCCTGACCGTCTTAACCCTCCTCTTCCTAACCCTCTTAACCTCACTCTCACTCATAGTCATGATGATAATAATCAATGTAGTAGATAAACCTTTCCCGTCAAAAAGTTTTAAATACAGCGTTGGACATAAACTGAAACTGGAGCGGGGTGGGGTAGCCAGGTAATCCCGGCGGGCTCATAACCCGCAGATCGCCGGTTCAAATCCGGCCCCCGCTATGGGGCTCTTTTATAATTTTTGGAAACGTCTAAATATTCCGAATCAAAGGAGGAACATGGATGAAGTTCTAAAGCTCGCGTCGGCGAAGGCTTACGAGATGGACGTCAAGGATGAGATGGATCCCGAACTTCTAAGGCTTGCATTCGAGCGTAAAATTATGGCGGTAACGGTTCCAAAGGAATTGGGCGGG
>CAZQJR010000104.1:0-3681 GCA_964592825.1 uncultured archaeon
AAGAGCTGTTGCCACTGCCTTACCATACCTAAGTAGGCGTTGTTCAGTATGCAGACCTTTACTGGGATGTCGTAATCGACGCAGGTCGCGAGCTCCTGAACGTTCATGAGAAAGCTCCCGTCTCCGGCTATATCGACGACGATCTTGTCCGGGAAAGCCACCTGAGCTCCCATCGCAGCCGGGAAACCGAATCCCATAGTCCCTAGCCCCCCCGAGGTTATGAACTGGCGTGGATGCTTCACCTTGAAGTACTGCGCCGCCCACATCTGGTTCTGTCCGACCTCCGTCGTGACTATGGCGTCCGGGGCGAGCTCGTATATCTTCTCAACGACGTATTGCGGTTTTATCACGTTCTCGCTCCTCTCGTACCTCAGCGGGTATTTCCTCTTTAACTCGTTCACCCTGTCCATCCACTCCTTCCTCTGCTTCGTCTTTATCATCTTGATCATCTCTTGCAGTATCAGCTTCGCATCTCCGACTATCGGCACGTCCACCCTAACGTTCTTCCCTATCTCAGCCGGATCGATGTCTATGTGAATTATCTTGGCTTCTGGGGCGAACTCCGAGAATTTTCCGACCGTCCTATCGCTGAATCTGCACCCGATCGCAATTATCAGATCCGCCTCCATCACTGCCAAGTTCCCGTACTTGGTTCCGTGCATTCCTATGAACCCCAAGCAGAGCGGATGCGTTTCGGGAATCGCACCTTTGCCCATCAGCGTCGTAACCACGAAAGCCGGTATGGTTTCCGCAAGCTTTAGAACCTCCTCGTGTGCGTTGGATAGCCTGACGCCACCTCCCGCCAATATTATAGGCCTCTCGGACTTCATTATGAGATCGACCGCCCTCTTTATCTGCTTCGGATGTCCCTTAGTTTTTGGCTTGTATCCTATCAACTCCACCTTCTCCGGATAGTCGAACTCTATGTCCGCCATGGTCACGTCTCTCGGCAGATCTATCAGAACGGGTCCGGGTCTGCCGGTGGAGGCTATGTGGAAGGCCTCCTTAATTATCCTGAGCAGTTGTTTCTCGTCGGTAACGAGGTAGTTGTGCTTGGTTATCGGCATGGTTATTCCCGTTGTGTCCGCCTCCTGAAAGGCGTCGTTTCCTATCATAGCCCTCGGAACTTGCCCCGTCATGACGACGAGGGGGGAGGAGTCCATGTATGCGGTGGCTATTCCCGTAACAGTGTTGGTCGCCCCCGGGCCGGAAGTTGCGAATGCGACGCCAACTCTGCCAGTTGCTCTCGCGTATCCGTCAGCTGCGTGAACAGCGGCTTGTTCGTGCCTCGTCAGTATGTGCACTATTTCGGAATCGTACAAGGCGTCGTAGACCTCCAAAATCGCACCGCCGGGAATCCCGAATATGTGCTCAACGCCCTCCATCTCCAGAGCCTTGACGATCGCGTCCGCAGCACGCATGGAACCACCCCAAAAACCCCGCAGAATAGCGGGATAGTTTAAGCTACTACCAACAAAATCGATACGAGTAGGACGATGGACATGGCGGGTTTTCGCATCAACCGGATTGGCGACGTCCAATTTTAAATATTTTTCGATGATAGTTGCTTTGAGAAATCTTCAGTTTTAGTCCATACGCTATGAAAGATTATGAACATTTAAGACGTTTTGTTAAAAATTTTTAAGAGCCTCATATCGTTGGTTGGGCTATGAACAGCGGAGATACGGCATGGCTGCTCGTTTCCACCGCTTTAGTGATGCTAATGACCCCGGGACTCGGATTGTTCTACGGAGGGATGGTCAGAAGGAAGAACGTGCTCTCGATGATCGCCCTGTGCTTCTTGGCCTTGGCGATAGTCGGCGTTCAGTGGGTTCTCTTCGGATTCGCCCTTGCATTCGGAAACGACATCCACGGCATTATAGGATTTAACTCGTCGTTCTTGGGACTCGTAGGGCTGTTGAAGGGATCGCTCAGCTACGCACCGACGGTTCCGGCCTTGGTTTACGTCGCGTTTCAGCTGATGTTCGCGGCGATAACCCTCGGCATAAATGGCGGAGAGGGTCAAGCATACACATGAAGATGGTTTTGGCGATAATAAGGCCTGAGAAGCTTGAGGATGTGAAGAGAGCTTTGGAGGAAAAAGGGTTTGTAGCGATGACGGTGATGGAGGTAAAGGGTAGGGGGGAGCAGAAGGGGATAAGGTTGCAGTTCAGGGGGAGGGAGCTTGAGGTGGATCTGCTTCCGAAAATGCTACTCTTCCTCGTAGTCAAAGACGAGGACGTGGATAAGGTCGTAAACATAATCTCCAACAGCGCCAGAACGGGTAGATTCGGTGACGGTAAAATATTCGTCGTCCCTGTCGATAAATCAGTCAGAATTAGAATCAGAGTAGTTGACGTGTAAAATTTTAATAAATTTTTAAATCTTTCTTCTGTCGATAACCCTCTTGGCCTTCCCTTCGAACCTCTGCAGGGTGCCGGGGTTGACTATCTCCACCTTCGCCCTAACGTTCAGGACGGCCTTTAACTTCTCCTCTATCCTCCTCTCGAGCTCCAAGACGTCCGTCGTCCTGTCCACCTTCGCGTTTTCGCTTAGCTCCACCTGAACGGTCATCTCATCGAGCCCGTCCTCCCTTCTGTCGAGGATTATCATGTAGTGCTCCCCGACCTCTGGAATCTGCATGAGGACGTGCTCTATCTGGCTCGGGAAGACGTTGACTCCCCTCACTATTATCATGTCGTCCGCTCTGCCCAAGATTCTCATTATGCGCGGATGCGTCCTACCGCACGCGCACTTCTCCTCCTCCATTATCGTTATGTCCCCCGTCCTCCACCTTATGAGCGGTAAAGCCTCTTTGCTAAGCGTAGTTACTACGAGCTCCCCCTTCTCCCCCTCGCTAAGCGGTTCTCCGGTTTCGGGATCGACGATCTCGATCAGGAAGTGATCCGCCCAGACGTGAATTCCGTGCCTCTCCTCGCATTCGGTGAAAAGCGGCCCGCTTAGCTCCGAGGTTCCGTAGACATCGTAAGCAATAATTCCCGTCTTCTTCTCTATCCTCTTCCTCGTCTCCTCGCTCCAAGGCTCCGCTCCGAATATCCCCATCCTGAGCTTAGTGTCGTTCGCTATATCGACGCCCATCTTGCTCGCGTATTCGCTCAGGTAGAGCATGTAGGAGGGCGTGCAACATATCACAGTGGTCTTCAGATCCTTCATGAGCTCTATCTGCCTCTGGGTGTTCCCGGCCGAAATCGGAATGACCGTGGCTCCGAGCCTCTCCACCGCGTAGTGGAATCCCAAACCGCCCGTAAAGAGCCCGTAACCGTAAGCTATCTGGACTATGTCGTCGTTGGTCACTCCGCAAGCGGTAAGACTCCTGCACATGCACTCAACCCAAACCTCTATGTCCTTGGCGGTATATCCAACGACCGTGGGCTTTCCTGTTGTCCCGCTTGACGCGTGGAACCTTACGATCTGGGAGAGGGGAACGGCGAACATTCCGAAGGGATAGTTGTCCCTCAGATCCTGCTTGCACGTGAAGGGCAACTTGGGAAGATCCTCCAAGCCCCTCACGTCCCAAGGATGTAGCCCCATCTCCTTGAACTTCCTCCTGTAGAAGGGGGAGTATTCGTAAGCGTAGTAAACCAAAGCTCTTAACTTTCTCTCCTGTAGCTCCTTCAGATCTTTTTGTGGCATTCTTTCGATGCTCGGATTCCAGAACAT
>CAZQJR010000105.1:0-9559 GCA_964592825.1 uncultured archaeon
AACTTCTCCTTCACCTCGAAACTTGAGATGGTCTTATACAATCCGTCCCTCTTGTTCCTCGCAACGTTCGCGGCGTGGATGAGGGTGTCGATGGCGGTGGAGTAGGGCGGAGCGTACGCCAAGTCGAAGCTCGCCAAATCGTCTATCGTCGCCCCCATTTGAATGGCGGTTGCCACGACATCGATCCTCTTGTCAACCACTCCCAAACCGACCATCTGAGCTCCCAAGAGCTTGCCCGTTTTTGCATCCGCTACGAGCTTAATCCTTATCGGTCTCTGTCCGGGCATGAAGTGAGCCCTGTCCGGTCCGGGGCAGAGGGCGGTGATGACGTCGTAACCCAACTCCCTCGCCTGCTTCTCCGTCAACCCCGTTCTCGCAACGTTGAGATCGAACAGCTTGAATATCGTCGTTCCCACGACCCCCTTGAAAACGCTCCTCCCACCGGTAACGTTGTCCCCTATTACCCTGCCGTGCTTGTTCGCCGTCGAGCCGAGGGGGGCGTAGATGGGTTTACCGGTTACGAGGTTCACGTTTTCGACGCAATCCCCTCCGGCGTATATGCTCTCGTCCGAAGTCTGCAGATATTCGTTGACCTTTATCGCCCCGGTTTCGCCCAATTCGAGCCCACAAGCCTTAGCGAGCTCGACGTTCGGCCTAACTCCAACCGCCATCAGAACCAAGTCAGCGGGAATCTCCTTTGTTCCATCAACTTTAACTCCGGCCACCCTCCCGTTCTTCGCGATTATCTCCGTCACCCTGCTCCCGGTAAGAACCTTCACTCCCTTCTCCGCCAAATAGCTCTGAACGAGCATGGCCATCTCTCTATCGAGTAGGGCCGGGAGAACGTAGTCCAAGAGCTCTACTATCGTAACCTCCACGTCCAAGTTCGACAGAGCTTCGGCGGTCTCCATTCCAATCAGTCCGCCGCCTATTATTACCGCCCTCTCCAAAATCCCCTCGTCCCACATGTCGAGTATCTTCTCAGCATCCTCGGGGTCGAAGAGCGTGCAAACGCCCTCCGCGTCCGCGTTCGGTAAGTTCAGTTTTATCGGTTTTGCACCCGTTGCCAGAACGAGGTAATCGTACGGGATCTCGTCCTCCTTACCTCCCCTCACCACCTTCACGACCTTCCTCTTTCTATCTATCTCCGTCGCCCTCGTTTCCGTTAGCACATCTATGTTCTTTATCCTCTTGAAGTAGCTCTCGTCCCTCAATACCCCCGCGAGGGTTCTCCTTAGGTCGTCGAGCTCGTTCACTATTCCTCCGACGTAGTAAGGGAGACCGCACCTCCCTAAAGACGGGTATCTGCCCGCATCTATCACCGTTATCTCAGCTTCCGCATCCCTCCTTCTCGCCCTGCAGGCCGCCTTAAGTCCGCACGCCCCTGCGCCGATGACGACTATTTTCATGGGCTCCCGTTCGTCCTCGGTATAAATAAAATTTTCAAAAAGCTTTAACTTGGGAGGTAGAACTTCAGGCTGTGAACGTGGTCACGTTTTCGAAGAACGTTTTCGTCCCCCTAACCAACGCTTGCAGAAACAGATGCGCTTACTGCGGGTTCAGGAGCGATGAACACAGACTCATGAGCCCGGAAGAGGTTAAGGATCTTTTGAGGAGGGCTAAAGGAGCGTGCGAAGCTCTGTTCACGTTCGGAGAGAGGCCAGACATTTACGAAGACATCGCGTCCAAGCTGAGGGAGATGGGATATTCGAGCTTTCTGAAGTTCGTGAGGGACATGAACGAGCTCGCTGTTAGGATGGGTTTTCTCCCCCACACCAACGCGGGAGTGCTCGGGTACAACGAACTCAAGCTACTACGTCCTTGGAACGCGAGTATGGGTTTGATGCTCGAACAGGCGGTTGAGCTCGATTGCCACGCCCAAAGTCCGGGAAAAAAGCCTAAGGTTAGAATAAGGACTATTAAGAACGCCGGAAAGTTGAAAATACCCTTCACTACGGGAATACTGATAGGAATAGGCGAGTCCCACTACGACCGCGTTTACTCCCTCGAGGTCATAAGGGAGCTACACGAAAATTACGGGCACATACAGGAGGTGATAGTCCAGCCGTTCGTCCCCAAGAAGGGAACTCCGATGGGGAACAGGGATCCTCCGAGCGAGGAGGAGATTTTAAAGACTGTAAGGGACGCGAGAAGGATAATACCCAAGGACGTGGCGATTCAAATCCCCCCTAACCTCGTTAAGGACGTTTATCCGTTTCTTAAGGCGGGGGCGAACGATTTGGGGGGCGTGTCCGAGGTGACCCCCGACTTCATAAACCCCGAAAATCCTTGGCCTTCCGTCGAGGAGCTCAGGAGGAGCTTGAGGGGTGAGTTCGAGCTAAGGGAGAGGTTGCCGATCTATCCCAAGTTCGTTAGGCTCGGATGGTTCAGCGAAGAGATTGCAGATCTAATAGAGAGGTACGCCGACGAAGAGGGGTTGAGGAGATGCGCGACTATCTAAGCCTGCTCGAGGATCCGTTCGAAACCCTCAGAACCGCGGACGAGATAAGGGAGAAGGCAGTTGGGGACGTCGTGACGTTCGTAGTGAACAGGAACATCAACTTCACGGACATATGCGTGAACAGGTGCAGGTTCTGCGCCTTCAGCAACAGGAGGAGGTTCCTGCTCACCCTCGACCAGATAAAGGAGAAGGTAAGGGAGGCGGTGGAGTACGGTTGCACGGAGGTGTGCATTCAGGGAGGGCTCTTGCCAAAAGCGGGAGTGGAGTTTTACAAGTCGATACTCGAAGCTGTCAGGGAGGTCAGCGAGGACATCCACATACACGCCTTCTCCCCGATGGAAGTTTATCACATGGCGAGGAACAGCGGTATGAGCGTTAGAGATGTCTTAAAGGAGCTTAAGGGCGCGGGTTTGGATTCGATGCCGGGAACGGCGGCGGAGATACTCGACGATGAGGTAAGGAGGGTAATATGCCCGGACAAGATAACGACCGATCAGTGGATCGAGATCGTCACCACCGCCCACAGGCTCGGAATTCCCACTACGGCGACGATGATGTTCGGGCACGTGGAGGGTTGGGAGCACAGGATAAGGCACATGCTGATAATAAAGGAGATCCAGAGGAGGACAGGTCGCTTTACGGAGTTCATTCCCCTCCCGTTCATGACGAAGAACAACGAGTTGGGGAAGGTGGTGAGGGGTAGCTCGGGTTTCGAGGATCTGCTCGTTATAGCGATGGCGAGGATAGTTCTACATCCCGAGATCAAGAACGTTCAAGCTTCTTGGGTAAAGCTCGGGATCAAGCTCGCCCAAGCCGCTTTGCACGTTGGCGCAAACGATTTGGGCGGAACGTTGATGGAGGAAAACATTTCCAAAGCGGCCGGAGCGACGAGCGGGGAATTCCTTCCGAAAGAGGAGATGATCAGGATAATAGAGGCGGCGGGAAGGGTTCCGAGGCAGAGGGACACCCTATACAACATCGTCGAATAGGCTCAGAATTGGATTCAATCATCACGAATCAGGCGCGGGCTACGTCATCATAGCCAATGCGGGGGGAGGGATTTGAACCCTCGAACCCCTACGGGACGGGACCCTGAATCCCGCGCCTTTGACCTGACTCGGCAACCCCCGCTCAACATCCGTTCGATCTTGGGATATTTGACGTTTTTGCTAACGTTGGTTATATGGGTGACCGATCGGCAAACTATTTATTTGGTTTCAACGAATTTCCTTCGATGGAAACTCTGATGGAAATGGCAAAGAAGGGCAAAGCTCCCGAATGGCTTAAGGACGTTGCCAAATACGAGGGTATCGAGCTCGATAAACTCGTAAGGCTTGTGGCCAAGGGGGAGGTTGTGGTTCCCCGAAACGCGCTTAGGGACGACGGGTTCGAGGCGAGGGCGATTGGGAGGATGATGAGAACTAAGGTGAACGCGAACGTGGGCACTTCGATCGACTACGTAAACGTCGAGGAGGAGGTGGAGAAGGCGAAGGTCGCTCAGAAGTACGGAGCCGATGCGGTGATGGATCTCTCGACCGCCGGAGATCTCGACGAGATAAGGAGGAGGATAATGGACGCTATAAGCGTTCCGTTCGGAACCGTGCCCATCTACCAAGCGGCGAGGATGGCGAGGGTCGTAGTGGACATGGACGAAGACCACTTCTTCAAGGCGGTGGAGAAGCACGCGAAGGACGGGGTGGACTTCATGACCATCCACGCGGGGGTGAACTGGATAACAGTTGAGAGGCTGAAGAGGAGCGGAAGGTTGCTCGGGGTCGTAAGCAGGGGCGGAGCGATAATCGTGGGGTGGATGCTTCACAACGAGAAGGAGAACCCATACTACAAGAACTTCGACTACCTCCTCGAAATTTTAAAGGAATACGACGTAACCATAAGCTTGGGGGACGCGTTCAGACCGGGTTGCATTCACGACGCGAGCGACAGGGCGAAGTTCATGGAGTTCATAGTTCTCGGAGAGCTCGTCGAGAAGTGCAGGGAGGCGGGGGTTCAGGCGATGGTCGAAGGCCCCGGGCACGTGCCGATAGACGAGATCGAAACGTCGGTGAAGGCCATGAAGTGCGTAACGAAGAACGCACCTCTCTACCTCCTCGGCCCCCTCGTAACGGACATAGCGGCGGGATACGATCACATTGCGGCTGCTATAGGAGCGGCCGTGGCGGGAATGGCGGGGGCTGACTTCATATGCTACGTCACGCCGTCCGAACATCTGGCTTTGCCTACGGTTGAGGACGTGAAGGAGGGAGTCATAGCGGCGAAAATCGCGGCGCACGCGGTGGATCTAATAAAAGAGGGTCAGAGGGAGAGGGCGAGGGAGAGGGACTTTCTGATGTCCTTGGCGAGGAAGAACTTCGACTGGGAAACCCAGTTCAAGCTCGCGATAGATCCGGAGAAGGCGAGGAGCATATGGGAGAGAAGGAGATCCAAGAGCGAGGCCTGTAGCATGTGCGGAGATCTTTGTGCAATAAAGCTCGTCAGGAGGGCTTTGGAAGGTTAAATTTCGACGATCTCTCCGGTTCTTTCCGTAATCCTCATTCCCGGAAGTCTCCTTTCGAGCTCCCTGCCGAACTCCTCCGACCTGAGAATGTTCAAAAACGACTTGACCCCCTCCTTCCCGAGTCTGTCCTTCCTTACCACGAAGTCGTATTCCTCAGGCCTTACGGGTATGAAGTCCAAGCCGTACCTCTCCGCAACCGTTCTTATCCCCAAGCCCACATCCGCCTTTCCCGTAAGAACCGCGATGGCAACTGCGGTGTGAGATTTCGCCTCAACCCCGTATCCCCTTATCCTTCCCTTAAGCTCTTCGAAGCCAATCCCCATCTCCTCCGCTACCGCCCTCAGATGCATGTCGAGAAGGATCCTCGTCCCCGATCCGGGATTCCTGTTTATCATGGTCACGTCATCCCTCAGAAGATCCTCGAATCCCCTTATGCCCTTAGGATTTCCCTTCGCAACTATGAACCCCTGCTCCCTAACGTATCCCTTAACGAGAACCGCGATACCCTTCAAGCCGTATCTCCTCAGGATCGGAAGGTTGTATTCCCCCGTCTCCTCGTCAAGCAGATGACATCCCGCAACGTCGGCCTCTCCCCTTCTTATCGCGAGTATCCCACCCGTCGATCCAACGTTTATGACCTTGGCCGTGATGGGCTTGCGCATCAGTTCGAGAATAAGATCCACGCCGACGCAGTGACTTCCAATTATCGTAAGATCCGCAGGCCTCAGGTCGCCGAATAGATGGACATCGACGACCTCTCCGCCCTCCAAGAAAACCCTGTTCTCCGGTACCTCCACGAATCCGTCCGAATTGGCGAGAGTCGATACTGAGCCGGAGTATTCGGTCAGGGGATACGCCATGTAACCTTCCGAACCCTCAACGACGTTGACGGGCATGAATTCCCTCCTGCCCACCGCGGAATGAATTCTGAACGGAACCTTCGCCCTTATAACGTTCCTCCTCTCCTCAGGCAATCCCGCAAGCCTCCTTATCAAAGGCGCGACTACGAGTTCGAATATTATCATGGCAGAGGTAGGATAGCCGGGAAGACCTATGACGGGCTTTTTATCGCAAACCGCTATCACCGTCGGCTTACCGGGCTTTACCGCTATTCCGTGAACGAGCACATCCCCCAACCTCTCCAATATCCTGTAAACCATGTCCCCAACTCCCGCCGAGGTTCCGCCGGAGAGCAAAACGACGTCTGCCAGTTCGAGACCCTTCAGGATCGCTTCCTCCATCTCCCTCTCATCGTCACCAACTATACCCAAACGCACGGGAATCCCGCCGTTCTCAACCACCCCCGCCCCTATGGAGTAGGAGTTCACGTCGTATATCTTCCCGAATTCGAGCTTCCCGCCGGGAGGCACGAGCTCGTTTCCAGTGGATATTACGGCCACCTTAGGCCTCCTCACGACCTTCACCCTCTCCAACCCTATCGACGCGAGAACGCCGATCTCTCTCGCCGTCAGCCTCGTCCCCTTTCTCAAGACCAACTCGCCGGCCATCACGTCCGATCCGGCGGACGCGACGTTTTCACCGGGAGGAACCGGTTTGTAGATCAGAACTTCTTCCCCCTCCCTGCTCGTGTACTCCACCATCACGACCGCGTTGGCGCCCTTGGGCATCATGGCTCCCGTGGAGATCTCCACCGCCTCCCCCTCTCCAACCTCCACGTTCGGAAACCTCCCCGCCTCTATCCTTCCGATCACCTTGAGCCTAACCGGAGAATCCTCGTCCGCTCCGAACGTGTCCTCAGCCCTCACCGCGTAACCGTCCATCGTAGCTCTGTCGAAGGGGGGAACGTCGATGCGTGATCGGCAGTTTTCGGCGAGAACCCTCCCGTAGGCTTCTGAGATGTGAACCTCCTCAACTCCCAAGTTAAAATCCACCGCGTCGAAGAGTCTTCTCCTCGCCTCATCCAAGCTCACGAGCTCTCTGAAGATCTTACGCATGATCCGAATTCGCCGATACACTTTAAAAGCTTGATCCCAAACCGTTGCCGATGGATCCGTCTTTAGCCCTCTTCGTATCCATAGCCCTGATCCTGCTCCTGATTAGGAGGATCAACGTCGGTTACGCCATAACTCTCGGAGCCTTACTCCTCGGCGTGCTCACGATCGGCGCTTCGACTCTGAAAGAACTCGTAGCGACTGCGACGAGTTTCGAAACGCTTAGGATAATGGGAATAGTTGTTTCCGCCTTCACCCTCGGTTTTTCGATGCAGGAACTCGGTCTGCTGAAGAGCCTGAGCGAGGCCGTTTCGGGAATGGTGGACAGGCTGAGCCTGATAACCCTCCCAGCGATAGTCGGATTCCTTCCGATGCCCGGTGGAGCCCTCGTCTCCGCCATAATGCTCACCGATCTCGTCAAAAAATACGGAACGGAGCCAGAAAAAGCCACTTATCTTAACTACTGGTTCAGGCACCTCTGGGTTCCCGTCTGGCCACTCTATCCAAGCTTCATAATAGCCATGGCGGTCGTGGAGGTCGGATACCACAGAATAATAGAGGCGTGCTACCCCGTAACCGTCGGGATGATACTCGCCGGCCTTCCCTTCGTTCCCAGAGCGCTTAGGGTAAAGTTCAGATTCGAAGACGTTCGTTCTATACTGAAATCCGTCTATCCCCTTCTGATAGTCGTATTTCTCGCGATAGTTCTAAGGATAGACCTCCTCGTGACGCTACCGATAGCGATAGCCATCCTCTACGCTCACAAAAGGCCGAACGGGGAGAGGATAAGGAGGATTCTGAGCAGGACGATCGATCCGAAAATACTCGTGCTCGTGTTCGGGGTGATGTTCTACAAGAACCTCATATGCGTCACCCACTCCGCTCAGATATTCTTCCTCCATCTCAGGGAACTCAGGGTTCCCACGCCTCTTGCGTCCTTCCTTTTAGCGTTCGTCGTAGGATTTTCCGTAGGAATAGAGATCAGCTACTCAGCAATAGCCCTCCCCCTCCTGACGGCTTTCACGGGAATGGGAAGCGCTTTGATTCCGAAAAACCTTATGCTCGTATTCGGAGCCGGACTTTTGGGAGTTATGCTTTCCCCTCTCCACCTGTGCCTCATCCTAACCTCCGAATACTATTCGGCGGACATGGGGAAGGTTTACAGGTATCTCGTCCCCTCCGGCCTGATACTGGCCACCGTCGTCTGGACGGCTTACCTCCTCTAAAGCTACGCCGGAGCTAAAGAAGGAAGAAGAGCTAATAGAAGAAGCTTTAAAAGAAATCTGTGGGAGGTTATACAAAGATCTGGAGCTCATGATCGAGTTCCACGAAAACCTTAGCAAATCCCTCAACGAAGTCGCTGGGGTTTTGAGAAATGAGGTGTATAAAATATCTACAAGGAGTTTAGAAGATAATATCGCCGGAGCAAGAAAAGCTATAATCTCTGCAATAGATGAAGTAGAAAACTTAGTTAGCCATAACAAGCAAGTTATCAGATACGCTGGTTATGTTGTTTTGAGTAGAATTAAGGAGTATTGTAAAGATCTGCTAACTATAGAAAAAGAAGTTAAGGAGATAGAAAGGCAGGGGGCAGAAGCGAGCTAGATGCTGGATAAAGCCTCATAAGCTTGTTTTATTCTGGTTTTTGCCAAGTATATTATATCACCGATAGTATGGTTCCACATCCTAAGCGTACTACGAGCATCCTCCTCTCCTCGTTCTCCAACAAGCACACTTATTCCAAAATCAAATAAATCATTATATAAATAATTTCTAAATTCATTTTCTCTAGATTCATACTTAAAATCTTCCATATCGGCGGTTTTTGTGAGGAATCTATAAACAGCAGATAGAGTGGTTTTTACGAAGGATTTGATGTTTTTGTACTCGGGGAGGTTTTCGAAGTTGTCGCCGAGGACATTTTTCAAGAGCTCTTTGGCTTTATCGCTAATTTGAAGGTATTCCGCCATGATGTGCCTCGTCTCGAGCCTAACGTCATCACTTCTCATTATGTAATCGTAAGCCTTCCTAAACTCTTCATCTCCCCTATACAAATCACCTATCGCAGCAATAGGTGTAAGAACTGGAACATGCCCTAACCCAAGTACCCTTTTATTAATAGCTCTATTTATAAAATTCGACTCATCTTTAGAAAAAGTCGGCCAAGTAGTAAACGGCTCCTCTCTGTATCTTCTTTGTAGAGCTGCTAGAACTTTTTCTTTAACAGATCTATCTAAGTTTTTCCAATCCTCTATAGTTTTAATGTAAGATAAATCAGTATAAACAACTGCATTAGCGACCCTTATCACCTCTTCGAAAGGCATTTCCTTCAGAAGGGTATCTAAACTACCACTCATAATATAATGATATATACAGCGAATATTATAAACTTTTCTGTTTTTGATTAGCAACGTATTCGCACAAAGGATAGTCTTTATACCATACAGCACAATACTTAGATCTGGTTAGGTTCGTTGAAGAAAACCACTCCAACAGGAAGCAAGGACTTTCCTATGTCATCAAGCTTTTTATTAGCTTACCACGTAGCTTTCCAGAATATAAAATCGCTAAGGACTATTTTTTATATCGCCCGCATCATCAAACTACAACAACAAGTCCCCTCTATCCAGA
>CAZQJR010000106.1:0-6334 GCA_964592825.1 uncultured archaeon
CGACACCCGCTCCCTTCTCGATCAGATAATAACGATTCAGGACGAGATAGGTGCGAGGAGGGCGGTGGTGGATTCCACCACATCCATAGGGTTCGCGATAAACGACGTTGCGAAGTTCAGAGTTGAGCTTTTGAAGATCTCGACGACAATGGAGGTTTTGGGGTTAACATCTATACTCACGTGCGAGATAGTCGAAGGAGAAAACAGGTTCTCCCGCTTCGGTGTGGAGAACTTCGTCACCGAGGGAACGATAGTCCTGTATTACACGAGAATTGAGAATACGAGAGTTAGAAGTATAGAGATTCTGAAGATGAGAGGGACAAATCACAGCAAGAAGATCCACCCGTTCGAGATTACGGATAGGGGAATAGTCGTTCACGCAAGAGAGGAGGTATTTTCAGGAATCTAATATAAAAATTAAAATTTTTAGTGTCCAGTTACGTGCATGAAGAGCGGCCTGACTATTGCTATTATGAACTCCACAACGAGTATCGCCAGCAGAATCTTATACTTCGAGTCGGCCTTGAAAATCGCCGCGATTATCGCTGCAAGTGATGCCAAGGCGAGGAGAACTATACCAACGATGCTGAGACAGTCCATGTAACCGAGATTGCCGAGGAACCACGAGTAGCCGCTGATCTCTATACCTTTTGTGGTCTCCCAGAAAACTTTGGCCGGTTTGTCCCAGTATTTGACAGCATCTGCCGTGCTTACGAATCCGTTTCCCGTAACGAGATATATAACACCGGGTGCTATCATCAAGATCAAACCAAGATATGTTACTACTTCCATTACCCTTGCAAACGTTATGTTCATCGGATCGACCTTAACGTCCTTATCCATAGCCATCACCTCAGAACACCTTCGGAACTACACCCAATCCAGCCAAACCCTTATATATGTCGAGAACTGCGGCCAACAACATCACTCCGAGCACTATGTATCTCACTATCCTCGGCTTTGCCTTTACTGCCAACTTCGCTCCGATCCTTGCACCGATTGTAATTCCTACTACTGAGGGAATCACTATTATCGGCAACACCGCACCGTTTGCCAGATAGACCCATGCCGCGGCGGCATCGTTTACAGTGATGATCAGCATGCTCGTGGATGTGGCAACCTTGATCGGAGCACCCATGATCAGGTTGAGAACGGGAACGTTGGCCCATCCGGCTCCAAGTCCAAACATTCCAGCGATGAAACCTACAGCAGCAAAAGCAGGCAATGCTATCGGCATGTTCGTGATTCTGTATTCGACAACCTTGTCCAAGCTCGGCTCATACCATGCTCCATAGATCCCAAGCTTTGCCGAAATCGGATCGACCTTCTTAACTTCTGGGAATTCAACTCTCTTCGACGTAAGCATCACTACGAATATTATGAACAAAACGACACCCAACGCTATCGTTATGTAGTATTTACCCTTCGGAAAAGCATTGGTTACCCATAGACCGACGATACCACCGAGTATCGATGTAACCACGGACACGATCACTACGGGAGCCATGATCCTTAGATTCGCTAACCCCCTCTTAACGAGCTGTGGAGCGGATGAAAGAGCACTTGTGAGAGCCATTATCAGTCCAGCACCTCTTATGAAGTCTACATGGAACGGAAAGAACGCTGTCGTCAGTGGAACGAACAGAACTCCTCCTCCAACTCCGGCTATCGGCGCTATTATTCCGATCACCAGTGTAAACAGGAACAGACACAGAGGCCAGAACCACCAGTCCATAGAACCACCTCCACTTATTAACTCCGAATTTTACTCCGTGTCCGATACCTTTGTTAACGGCAATCGGATAAAATCGTATATAAGATTTACTATTTATTAATGCACGTTGTAGATTTTGGAACGATCTTTGATTTTAATTATTATCCATGAAGTTAAAAATAATCACAGCCAAATTTATAATTCAAAATGTTAATAAAAAAGGGTTAGACTTGGATCTTCGGTTCGTTGCCCGTCGCCTTTGCGTAGGCCATCGCGACGCCTCTGTATATCAGGTGGGCGAACTTGGAGTAGGGAGCGTATGCTATCAGCATGAATATCACTACGAGGTGGACGAGGTACAGGTAGTAAGCGGCAACGCTCCCTGCAAGCCTTGCAAGCTCCGTCAGTATTCCCGTTATGGCAACGGCATAAAGCGTCAGCAGGAAGAACCAGTCGAAGTAAGAACCGCCCTTCGCGTCGGGGTTCGTCAGCCTGTTGTAGACGGCCATGGAGCATCCGACGAAGAGGGCTATGGCTCCCAAGTTACCTATTATCTTTGCGGGATGCCAGAGCGGGAGATGCGGCATTCCGAACACGTACTTGGCTATAACGTCAACTCCGGCGTCTATGCCCAAAGCTATGAAGCCGTAGAACATCAAAAGGTGGGCGTAGTACCTGTTCCTGTTTACCCCACACACCTTGAACCAGCTGTGCCTTATTATGTCCCATATCGCGTAAACGACCGCGTCCAAGAAGCACATACCGCCCTTGACCTCGAGTTCCGCGCCCTCCTTAGGCTCCAATATTACCGTCTTCCCTCCACCGTCCGTCAGCGCGTTCCAGAACCTCCACAGCCCTATCAGGGCTATGAGCACCGCAAAGCCTCCGAAGACGAATCCGGCGATCTCCACGTACTCCATGGGTATGAACTTCGAATACTCTATCTCCCCGCTCGGTATCGTGAGGTGGAATATCGACAGCACGGCTCCTATCAGCACTATCGGTATCAGAACGAACAGCGGGAAGAACACGGGTCTGTTAACGATCTTGGCCATGAAGCTCGGCCAAGAGTACTCGGCGATCATCCTAGCCCTCAAAGCTGCGAGCACATCGCCCGGTCTCGCATCCCTCGGGCAGTACTTGGAACAGTCGTTGCAGTTGTGGCAAAGCCAAACGTCGGGATCCTTTAGAAGCTTCTCCTTCAGTCCCCACTGAGCCCAGATCATCTCCTTTCTCGGAAACGGGCTGTCCTCGGGGCTGAGCGGACAGACGACCGAACAGGTGGCGCACTGCATGCACTTCTTAAGGGTCTTGCCACCCAAGCTGATGACCTCTCGAACGAACTTCGGATCCGCCTCAACCGCCACGGGGCACCACCTCCAAAAAAATTTTAGAAGCCCTTGTACGGGTTGGGCCCGATCTTCTTAATCTCCTCAACGAACCCGTCCAATATCTCGGGTATCTTTGGCCAGTCGGATATCTCGACCTCCAACAGCTTGACCCTCTCGGGCTCCAAGAACAACCTCTGCAAAGTCTCCTGCACGTTCTCCATTCTCCTGTTGGCAAGCTCAGAACCTCTTATGAAGTGGCACTGGTAATCCTCTCCGAACTTACATCCCAGCAGCAGTATTCCGTCTATACCCCTCGAAAGCGAGTCGGCTATGAAGACGACGTTGACAGAGCCCAAGCACCTCACCGGGATTATCCTCACGAACGGGTTGAACTTCAGACCGTTCTTCGCCGCCATATCTATGGCGGGATAAGCGTCGTTCTCGCAAGCGAACACTATTATCCTCGGCTTGTCCTCTCCCTCCGGCACCGAAACCGCCTTGAGCATCGAGGATATCATGTCGACGCTGTACTGCTTGAACGATATGATCTTCTCAGGACAGGCGCCAAAGCATACTCCACATCTCCTACACCTAAGCGGATTCGGCTGCGGCGTCCCCTTCTCGTCCTCATCCAGCGCACCGAATGGACATTCCTCCGTACACCTCTTACACTGTGTACACCTCTGGAGGAAGAAGTTCGGATAATCTATGTCACCCGTCCTCGGGAATATGGTCTTACCCTGAGCCACGAGCTCGACGGTTTGTATCGCCTTCAGCGCCGCACCCCTCGCGTCTATCTCGCAGTCCCTTATCGTCATCGGAGCCCTAACGCATCCCGCAGCATAGATGCCAGTTCTTCTGCTCTCGTACGGGAAGCATATGTAGTGGGAGTCGGGCATTCCGTAGCGGAGCGTCGGTAGTTCCGGCCCCTGCCTGTACTGGAGGTTCAAAATCCACTCCTTGTCCTTGTTCTCGAACGCAACCTCCTTGGGAACCGCGGGCTTTATGTGCTTGTAGGGAGGCTCTCCCTCCTCGGGATACTCCTCCTTCGTCGTGTAGAGGCCGTACATCGAAGACAGCATGCCGGTAGCGAGGACCACCAAGTCCACTCTTACCTTCACGTCCTCGCCCAGCAACGTGTCCGTAACCTCCACGACCAAATCTCCCCACTCGTCCTCGTAGATCTCCTTGACGTTTCCTTTGGTGAGGAAAATGCCTTCGTCCTGCTGAGCGTTCTTGTAGAACTCCTCGTATATTCCTACGGTTCTCATATCCCTGTAGAATATGTAAACGTTCGCGTTCTTGTCCATCTCCCTTATGCACAGAGCCTCCTTCAGCGAAGTCATGCAGCAAACGGTGGAACAGTAGGGTATGTGTTCGGGATCCCTCTGCCCAGCGCACAGGATGAAAGCAACGTTCTTAACGGGCTTTCCGTCGGACGGCCTTACGAGCTTACCCTCCTTGAGCATCCTCTCGAGCTCGATGTTGGTCACGACGTTGGCGTACTTCCCGTAACCCAAGTGCTCGAGCTTCGAGGGATCGTAGGGCTTCCATCCCGTCGCAACGACAATCGCTCCTACCCTAAAGCTCTCCTCACCGCTCGGGGTGGTAACGGTTACGTCGAACATTCCCGGCTGACCGGCTATGGTCTTTATCCTCGTCGAGGTGTAAACCGTTATGTTCGGGTTGCTCTCGACCTCCTTTATCTTCTCCTCCAAGTAAGCGGACGCATCGACGAGCTCCTTGTAGGGATACTTACCGGGGAGGATCTTGGCGTAGTGCTTCGCCCATCCGCCCAACTCCGCCTCCTTCTCGACCAAGTAGACCTTGTAACCGGCCTTCGCGATCTCTATCGCAGCCGTCAGACCCGTCACTCCACCTCCGACTACGAGTATGTCCTTCGACGTCTCCTGAATGTAGGGCTCCGGAAACTCGGCCTTTTGAGCCTTAACGACTCCCATCTTAACGTAGTCCTCGGCCATCATCTGCGTGTTCTCGTCGTTCGGGTCGTGCGTCCAAACGACGCCTTCCCTTAGGTTCACCCTCTCGACGAAGACCTTCTCACCGAAGTCGAAGACCTCCTTCTTCACCCTCGGAGAACACGCCGCGATCACAACGCCGGTGAGACCTTCACCGCTTATATCGTTCTTTATCATGTTGACAGCTTCCTCGCTACAGAGATGATCGTGTATCTTGACGGGAACTTTGTACTCGTTTTCCACGGCCTCCTTGATCTTCTCAACATCCACGGCGTCCCCTATGCCGCAACCCTTACAGATGTAAACCGCAACCTTCTTTTCCTCTGCCAATAAAATCACCTCCTAACAACCTGAATTGCCTTAAGAACCGCTCCGGTTGCGTCCTGATTGCTCGTTGCCACATCTGCAGGCTTTCTCGCAACTCCGCACGGTATTATGCCCTCCTTCTCTATTACGAAGCCGTAGTCGTCGTATTCAAGACCATCTATCTTCTGAACGGCTAAAGACGGTTGCATTCCGGTGGCGAGGACGACCATTTCGACCTCCATGCTGACCTTCTTGCCCGTCGAAGTATCTTCAGCGTGAACGATCAGGTTACCGTTTCCCGCGTCCTCTATCTTCGCAACCTTCCCCTTTATGAACTGAACGTTCTCATCGCTCGCAACCTTTGCGAAGAAGTCCTCGTACCTTCCGTAAGCCCTAAGGTCGATGTAGAACACGTAGACCTTCGCATCCGGAATCTGCTCCCTAACGTACAATGCGTGCTTCATCGACGCCAAGCAACATATGGCGGAGCAGAACGGCAAGTGGTTCTCGTCCCTGCTCCCAGCGCACTGAACGAAGGCTACGCTCTTTGGCTCCTTTCCATCCGATGGCCTTACTATCTTACCCTTCGTCGGGCCGTTTGGTGAAGCGAGCCTCTCCATCATCATGTTCGTTATCACGTTCGGATGATCGGGCAACAGGTTGTCGAGCTTGGACTTGTCGTAGGGATTCCAGCCCGTCGCAACGATTATCGCCTTAGCGTTGATCGTTATCTCCTCCGGACTCATGTTCAAGTCGATGGCGTTGTACTTGCAGGCGGAAACGCACTGACCGCACTTGTCGCAAGCTTCGGCGTCGATCACGTAGAGCTGTGGAAACGCCATCTCGTGCGGGAGGTATATGGCCTTGCACTTGTCCATCCCGAAGTTGAACGGATTCGGAATCTCCACGGGACATACTTCAGCGCAAGCTCCGCAGGCGGTGCAGGCGTCGGTAACGAACCTCGGTTTCTTCTCCACCTTAACTGTGAAGTTACCGGCGCTCCC
>CAZQJR010000107.1:0-2831 GCA_964592825.1 uncultured archaeon
TGAGGGTTTCGAGAGGTGCGTGCTTACGGGCATAGAAACCCACATATGCGTGCTCCAAACAGCCCTCGACATGCTCGAAGAGGGTTACGAGGTTCACGTGGCGTTGGACTGCACGGGATCGAGAAAGGAGTTCGACAGGGATGTCGCTATAAGGAGGATGGAACTCGAAGGCATAATCCCCACGACCGCGGAGACGTTCATGTACGAATACGCGAGAAGTGCGGACGTTGAATACTTCAAAGAGATGCTCAGGATAGTTAAAGAGGGTTGAGGATGATCCCCCCTAATCCCGTTCCTCAGATAGCCTTAGGTCTGTTTTTTATCTTCGTCCTCGTTCTAATACTCCCCTTCAAGGTGAGGGTGGTAGAGGAGAACCTCGAACCCTTCTTCCTAATAATGGGCGTCGTCGCTGTTACGATCTCCGGCCTTTGGAGCGAGGAACTTGTGATAGAAGCCCTCAAGGAACCCGTGTGGCTCCCCAACACACCCGTTCCCGTAGGCATATTTCAGGTAGTTCTGATCTTCGGGATCCTCATATACAAGTTCAGCGACAGGATATACGGTGCCATACTCGGGTTGGTAAGGAGAATAGGAATGAGGGCGTTCGTATTCTTCATAATACTCTTCCTCGGACTGTTTTCGAGCGTGATATCCGTCATAGTTACCGCGGTCATCCTCTCCGAGATAGCACTCGCCCTCCCTTTGGACTGGAAGAGGAAGGTGGAGTTCGTCGTCGTAGCGTGCTTCGCGGTCGGTCTTGGGGCCGTGCTCACTCCGGTGGGGGAGCCCCTATCCACGATAGCTGTATCGAAGCTCAGGGGTGAGCCCTACCATGCCGGTTTCCTCTTTCTCTTCAAACTGCTCGGAGCCTACGTTATTCCGGGCGTCGTTGCGCTCGCCCTCTACGGAGCCTACAGGGTATCGGGTGGGGCGGGGGAGATAGAGATTCCGGAGTATTCCGAAACCCTTAGAGCGGTCGTTTTGAGGGCTGTGAGGGTTTACGTCTTCGTCTCAGCCCTGATATTGCTCGGAACGGGACTTTCTCCTTTGGCTGTATGGTACTTCAAGAGGTTGCCCCCCGAAATCCTCTACTGGCTGAACACGATTTCCGCAATACTCGACAACGCCACCCTCGTGGCTGTGGAGATAGAGCCCTCCATGAGCCTCCTACAGATAAAGAGCGCTCTAATTGGACTGCTTATATCCGGCGGTATGCTCGTTCCGGGTAACATACCAAACATAGTTTCCGCGGGAAGGCTTGGAATAAGGATGAAGGAGTGGGCGAAGGTTGGAGTTCCGATCGGGTTGGTAATGCTCCTGATATACTTCGCGGTGATATGCTTGGAAGTTCACTTCGTTGGATGGTAAAAAGGGATTAAGCCACGGGCGGGATTTGAACCCGCGACCTTTGCCTTACCAAGGCAACGCTCTACCAGCTGAGCTACCGTGGCTCGTTCGGTGTTAATACCTATCGTAATTAAAACTTTTTCCTCGAAACACCAAAAGGCTTAAATTGGGAGTGGGGGCAATCTTCGAACTATGGAAGATTTTGAGGAGCTGTTCATCATAGAGGACGAGGAAGAGGAGGAGATAGATTCGGAGGACGAGGTTAAGCTTGCGGAGATATACAAGCTCGTAAACAAACTCGTAAAGCTCCTCGAGAACTTAAAGAGTTACGAACTGAAGGAGGCCGCGTCGCTCATGCTGATAAAGGAGATAGTGGGGGAGGACAAGCTTCTGCTCGGGCTGGCATCCAAGATGCTTCAGGACATCTCCCTCGGTTTCGACGAAGATGAGAGCTACGTATCCTAAGGCGTTCGTGTTCGACCTCGACGGAACTATTATAGAACTGAACTTGGATTTTAACGCCATCAGAAGGGCTTTGGGTATCGAGGACGGGTTCATACTCGAGTCCATCCTGAGGCTTGGCGGTGAGGAGAGGGAGCGAAAGCTTGAGATTCTGAAGGAGTTCGAAATTAAATCCGCAATGAGCGCGAAGCTCATGCCCTACGCCGCCGAAATTCTCGATCTCCTTGGAGAGCTCGGCATAAAAAGGGGAATAGTTACGAGGAACTGTAGGGAGAGCGTTGAGATCGTAATCGACAGGTTCGGACTCGATCTGGACTTCGTGATCACGAGGGAAGACGCAAAACCTAAACCCTCTCCCGATCCGATCGTTCTCGCCCTTAAGATGGTCAAAACGTCTCCGAGCGAGGCTATAACGGTGGGCGATTACGTGTTCGACATAATCTCCGGAAAGCTCGCCGGAACTAAGACCGCTCTGCTGCTGAACGAGAGGAATAGGCAGTTCGCCCGTATGGCGGATTACGTCCTAAGGAGCTTGAAGGACGTGGAGAATCTTCTGAGGTGATGGGATTGAAGATAAAGACCTACGCCGAGTTCGTTAAGATCGAGCACACCCTCTTCGCCCTTCCCTTCGCCTACGCGGGAGCGTTTTTGGCGTCCAAAGGATGGTTCGGATTCAGGCTTTTCATCCTTATCCTCCTCGCTTTTACGGGACTTAGGACGGCTGCGATGTCCTTTAACAGGATAATCGACAGGGAGATAGATGCCCTTAATCCGAGAACCGCCAACAGACACCTTCCGACGGGAAAGATATCTCTCAAAGAGGCTTACGCCCTCGCTTTCTTTGCTCTGGGCGTTTACTTTCTCTCCGCCTATCTGATCAACGATCTGGCGTTCGAACTATCGCCCATCCCCGCGATCGTTTCCTACGTTTACCCCTATCTCAAGAGGTTCACCTGCCTCTGCCATTACGTCTTGGGATTGAACTTGGCCTTCGCCCCCCTCGGAGGATGGATAGCGGTCAC
>CAZQJR010000108.1:0-2405 GCA_964592825.1 uncultured archaeon
GCCATCCCGTCGATCTCCCCTATCACGACCCCACCCTTAACCACGTTAACCTCCTCTACGTTCGGATAACAACCCTTGAGGATTTCCAAAGTCTCCTCGAAGCTGTTTCCCCTTTCCGGATGGACATCGTGGAACACGGTGTTGGTCTTTCCCTTGAAACATACCGCCACGGCACCCCTACCTATCCTCTCATAATCCGCCAACACAACCGGAGTTTCGCACTTCGCCTCCATGGGCATCAGATTCATGCTCACTACCGGAGCTTCGCCACCGAAGGATCTCAACGCCTTGTCGATCGGGTAAATGTACTTGGACTCCAAGAACCTCGAATATCTCCTCAGTATCCCCCTCTTCTTTTCCAATCCCCTTAGCCTCCCGTAAACCATCGAATAAACCCTGTCCCTCAACCCGACCTTGCTCATGTCGTACCTGTTAGTGAAGTAGAAAGCCGGATAGATCAGAATGACCGAACTCCAACCTCCCCCCACCACCTCCCCAAGCCTTCCGAAGGTATCGGAGGCCTTTCTGCCCTTCGCGTGGAAAACCTCTACGCCCTCGGCGTCTATCAACATCAGGACGAGCCCCCTCATCCAAGAATCTCTGGGCGTGCAGTAACCTTCGATGAAACATCCAGCCATCCGTGCGTCGGGATACCTACTCTTGAGGTATTCGAGAACCCTCTCGTAGCAGTCCCAAACCGATTCTGTGAAGAAGACCAACAGCAGCTTCGGATCTACGTCCCCACTTATCCTTTTCTCGAGATCCTTGACTATGTTCTCGTAGCTTCTTGACGGCGTCGCTACGACTTCTATCCTCATATCAGATCCCTTATCCTGTCACAAACCGTCTCCACGTCGGCGTCGAGCTTGTACAGCGAAACATCCTCCTCGGCCATTATCGTAAGCACGAGCGTCCTCGAAACAGGATACATCCTGACTATCACGTCCCTGAACTTGAAGCTGAGATCGTCGAGATCCCCGTTGAATATGTGATAGAGGGCGTCCCTGATCTGGTTCTCGAGCCAATAAAGGAGGGAGAGTATCTTGGAGTTTCGCTCCCTCAGCTTAACGACGATGGGTGTACCGTCTATCCTGTACAGCACGATCATCCTTATAGAGGGATCCGAGGCGAGCGGATCTATCGCCCTCTCTATCTCCCGCAACATTCCTCGAGCACCCTCTTCACTATTCCCTTCAGTTCCTCCTTGGATATCGGAACGCACGAGTCCACTAACTTCTCCAACCTCCTCACGATTTTGGGAGGGATTTCCTCCCTTCTAACGCCCACCGATTCGAAGATTTCGTCCAGATCGAGGCGTCTTTCGTCGCAGATGGGGTACTCGTTACCCTCCACTACTATCCCAACACCCCTCAAAATCCTGTATGGAAAAACGCCCTCCGCGTGCCACGATCCCCTGTGCTTTATTATTCTGAGGGTTCTGTTGAAGGCCTCCCCGTATCCTATGTTCTTCAGATGGATCACGCTGTCCCCCAAGAACACCGGCACGGTTATGGACGGGCTGTTGAGGTCACCGTTGAGCGGCTCCTCCAACGTAACGACGGTCGTTCCCACCTCCCTAAGCTTGGCGAAGAACCAATTAACTTCCTTCCTCATCTCGAAGCTCAGAGAGGCTATCAGCGGTGTAAAAGAGTCCACTACTATCCTCAAGTCGGAGGAGGAGTTGTGATCGAGTATGAAGGTAAGGAGCTTATCGTTAAGGTACATTATATCCTCGATGTGAAAGTCGCTACCCACGACGAGTTTTCCGGAACGAACGTAATCGTCCACCTCGTCCCAACCCATGGATCGAGCGAGATCGAGAACGTTCTCGACGTTCATATCGAACGAAACGAATATACCCTTACAACCCTCCTCCAAACCTTTGAGCAGGAACTGAAGGGCGAAGATGGTTTTACCGACCCCGGCGGAACCCAAAACTATGTTGACGGAATTAGGCCTATAACCGCCACCCAACAGATCGTCCAAACCGATTACACCGGTTTTGACCCTCATCCCATCATCATGCCTCATTAAGCGAGGGTAGTTTCGCTATATTTATAAGCTTTTCAGCCCGCCAATGTAGATGCATAGGTAGGTGAAGAAGAGAGCCGAGAGGAAAAATTAAATCAAAAACAAATATAAAATTAGTTTATTTGTCCTCGATGCCCCTCTCCGTAATCCTGAACACCACTTCACCCTCCGGCAAATGCGGAGAATCTATGAGTCTCGCCACCCTCAGATCCCCCTTGCTCTTCTTGAGGTAGATTCTGAAGGTTGCGGTGTGAGCCACTACGTGCCCTCCTATAGGCCTCGTAGGATCGCCGTAGAACGCGTCGGGCTTCGCCTGAACCTGATTCGTAACAACCACGGCGGCGTTGAAGATTTCGCCGAACCTCATCAGATCG
>CAZQJR010000109.1:0-10365 GCA_964592825.1 uncultured archaeon
TCGAAGGGGAACAGAGTCGCCATTGCCTCCCCCACCTTCTCCCTGTCCTCCGTGGAATAAACGACCGCCGAGACCTTGATCCACTCGATCTTGAAGTTCATCGGGAGATTGAATTCCAAAGTCAAGATATACGTTTCGCAAAGATCTTACGCCATGAGACTCGTTGTCGGTAACGTCGTATCTGTCTGCATGCTTACCCTCGCCGTAGTCGTAGCTGAAATCGCGGGATCGATTCGCCAACCCTACAGGCTGATAGTCCTCTTGGGCTGCTGGTTTACCATGCTCTACTTCTCCCACTGCCTCAGCCACTACGTCGTCGGTAGGATTTTGGGGATAGAGTTCAAATACTTCTAATAGAATTTCTATATAGAATTATAGAGTTCTTTATTAACCTTCTTAGCTTTCTCTTCCTCTTCCTCTTCCTCGACCTGAACTACTTAAATTCTTTCCCCAATTCTTCCGCTAGTAGACAGTGATTTTATAAATTTGATATATAATAAAATAGATTTTATAAATTAATACCATTAAAATTAATACCACTAAAAAAGCGATACTTTTAAATATCATTTCGAAAAACTAATTATATGTTTCGTTGTAGGAAAAAATATTTAGATTATTTTGGAATATTGCATGATGAGCCACCATCATATACACCATATACAGAGATTGAAGTAGTGGATTCCATAAACAGAAGTTTAGCATACGATAGATTTGGTAATTGTCTTGGTGAGATTGTCTATGATCCAATGTCAAGAACCGAAAGAATATTATGTGGATATAGGCTTAATGAACTTACAAATACAATAGAACCAGTATTTTATTCACAATTTAATTCACATTTTAATTTATGGTCGAGACCTGTAGAACTTAGAAAAGATTTAATTTATGGGAAAGTAAGGGTATATGATAAGATAACTGGAGAATACTTAGGAGAAGCTGAACCTGAGATACTAACAATAGGAAAATATAAACTTAAAAGAAAAGAAGAAAATAAAAATAATAAAAATATATTTTTTAAATAAAAATATAATATAATTATTTATAAAATCTTTACAATTACAATTTAACTTGACCATTTCCTTCGAATAAACTCTTTTTTCATACACTTTTTCGCCTTCGTACCATCTAAGGTACCAGTAGTAGTATGTCTTGATCTCCACGAGGTATCTGCTTAAGTACGATATAACCCCTGATGTCTTTGAGCTCTAAGAGAGATAAAGTGAGGAATAATCAAAATATGATTCTAATTGACGAGAATGCTCCAAAATATATGTACACTGAACCAAAAGGTTACAACGTAAAAGCATGTCATATTTATCAAGGGACTAAAGGATAGAGAAATTATAAGATCCTGCAAATAGAGAAGACTTTGTTCATCTCTCAAAATTCGTGAAAAACTAAGGTAATCTTGATCAGAAGAAGGTATTAGGAGAAAAAAATCTAATCTCTGGTTGATATCTCTGAAAAAGCATTTGATATTGATGGAAAAACTACTTCTTCTCGAAATCGATGCTCTCCAAGGTACCTCATCTCTCGAAAGCTTTCTCCGCCAAGGTCTTCCTAACGTTAAAGCTCGCCGAGAGGCCTAAGGGGTGGAGGGGGTTTGCGATGTTCGTCGCCGGCCCTCTGGCGTCCATGCTATCCCCTTTCGGGGTGGTCATCATAGCCTACGGTTACGATCCCCTCTCCGCAAACATCCTCCTCGCCCTGACGATCTTCAACGTGGCGTTCACGGGTTACTTCAGCCTAAAGCACGGATGCATAAGGAAGGCCTTGGACTGCCTGCGTAAACCTTAGTTATCCCGCCCTCCCATTCGGTAGCATGATAATCGTCGAGGAGGATTTGAAGGGTAGGAGGGGTGAGATCAAGCTGATCCCCGAAAACTTGGACGACCTCTGGCACCTCAAGTTCGTAATAGAGCCCGGAGACGTCGTGTTCGCTTGGACTAAGAGGATAAGGGAGAGCTCGGACAAGCTCAGGAGCGACAAGGAGAAGGTTACCGTTCGTTTGGGGATAGAGGTTGAGAGGGTGGAGTTCCACAGGTTCGCGAACAGGCTGAGGATAACGGGAAAGATAGTCGCAGGAGTGGAGGATTCGGGGTATCACACGATAAACGTTCCGGTGGGGAAGGAGATAAGCGTGATAAAGGAGGAATGGAAGGAGGAACAGCTTAGGAGGTTGAAGGAGGCCGAGGAAGCTTCGAAAAGGCCGGACGTGGTGATAGTAACTATGGAGGAGGGGGAGGCCATAATCGGTGTGGTCAGGCAGTGGGGTATAGAGGAGGTGGCGGACGTTAGGATGGGGTACGGGAAGGAGAGCTCTGGAAGGATCGAGTTCTTCCACGAGGTGATGAAACAGCTCGAAAACTTGGATTTCAAGTATCTCGTGCTCGCAGGCCCGGGATTCACCAAGGAGGATTTCGCGGAGTTTCTTAAGGAGAAGAAGCCCGACTGGAAGATCGTAACCTGCGACGCATCCACGGTGGGAACGAGGGGTTTCTTGGAGGTGCTCAAGAGGGGTGTGCTCGGTAGGATTGTGGGGGAGGTCAGGCTTGCGGAGGAGGCGGAGTACATAGATCTGTTGATGGAGAGGATAGCGAAGGAAGATAAGGTCGCATACGGGCTTGAGGAGGTTAAGAGGGCTTACGACTACGGAGCGATCGAGGTCTTGCTCGTTGCGGACGAATTCCTTAGGGAGCAGAGGGAGAGGTGGGACATAGACGGGTTCATGAGGGAAGTGGAAGTTATGAAGGGAAAGGTGGTGATAATGAGCACCGAATTCGAACCGGGGCAGAGGCTGATGGCGCTCGGAGGTATAGCGGCTCTGCTCAGATTTCCCATCGAATGACTTATATCCCACGAGGCCGACCCTAATCCTATGAGGATCCTCGTCGTTGCCGACATACACGAAACACCCGTAAGGTTGCCCAAGGACGTGGATGTCGTTTTCGTTGCGGGCGACTTCACCAACGCGTCCTCCGCGGACTTCGCCAAGAGCTTTCTCGATAGCGTAGAAGTGGAAAGGATATACGCGATTCCGGGAAACATGGACACGAAAGACGTTCTCGAACTGCTCGAAAGCAGGGGGGTGTCGATTCACGGGAAGGTTATAGACTTCGAGGGGTACAAGCTCATGGGATTCGGGGGTAGCTCGATAACACCGTTCAACACCCCTATGGAGTTCGACGACGAGAGGATAGAGGAAGAGATAGCCGGAATGGAGGCGGACATAGCGGTGTTCCACGACGTCCCCAACGGGCTTTTCGACTGGATAGCGGGGAAGAACGTCGGCAGTATGGCGATAAGAAGGTGGATAGAGAGCAAGAAACCAAAGCTCGTGTTCTGCGCGCACATACACGAATACAAGGGGGTAGCGAAGCTCGGAGAAACGCTCGTGGTCAAGGTGCCTCCCGCGAGCAAGGGGGAGGGGGTGTTGGTGGAGTTCGAGGATCCGGGAGAGCCGATCGTTCAGTTCATAGAGCTCGAAAAATAGTGATCACATCAAGCCCAAAGCTTCGAGCTCTTCAGCTATTCTTTCCACCGCTCTCCTCGCATCCTCCGGATCCTTTCCGCCCGTAACGACCATCTTTCCTGATCCGAATATCAGAACAACGACCCTCGGGTTGTCGAGCCTGTAAACGAGTCCCGGAAACTGCTCGGGTTCGTATTCTATGTTTTCCAGCCCCAAACCTATCGCTATCGCGTTAAGGTTGAGATCAACTCCCAAATCCGCGGAGGCGACGATGTTCTGAACCTTAACTTCGGGATCCTCTATGACGGGAATACCCAAGCTTCCGATTATCTTCACCACCTGCTTCACAGCCCTCCTCGCATCCTCAACGGATTTGGAGCCCGTGCAAACGACCTTACCGCTCCTGAAAACGAGAGCGGCAGCTTTAGGTTCTTTTGTCCTGAGCACGAGCCCCGGAAACTGTTTCGGCTTGTACTCAGCGTCCTTTATTTCCCTCGCGATCTTGTTGAGATCTATGTTCTCCCCAATCTGAGTCGAAGCGACGACGTTCTCGATCTTTATCTTAAAGTCTCTTTTCATCACCATCCCCTTTAAATAGAGTTTATAAACCCTATATATACCTTTGCTTGGTCGAAGCATGAGCATCATGAGGTTGTTCGAGAGGCCTTGGATATGGCTCGCCGTGGCGGTAAACGTTGCTGGAGCGATATACGGATTTTACTGGTACGAGTTGCAGTTGGTTTCGAGTCCGATTTGGCAGTGGGCGTTCATAGCGGATTGCCCGATATCCGCAACCCTCATGGCCGTTCATCTTACCCTCAAGGCGCTGGGGAGGACTAACGAAACTCTGAAGGCCGTCGCCACGTGCTCCTCCTTCAAATACGGGATATGGACTTGCCTGATAATATTAGCGTTCAGGTCTTACTTCCTAAGTCCCGAACGCAGAGTCCTATACGTCGGAATGTTCTTAGCCCACGCTCTGCTTGCCGGCGAGGGGTATCTCGAAATGGGGGGAAGGTGTTCCGTCGCCCTTATCTGGCTACTCATCAACGACCTGATGGATTACGTCGTCGGAACGCACCCCTACCTTCCAGCGAAAAACGTCGAATGGGTGGGTTTTATGACCGTTACACTTACGATCTTATCGTTCTATTTGTGCAAAAGAGCCGCCGCCGGGATTTGAACCCGGGACCTGGTGATTACGAGTCACCCGCTCTACCAGGCTAAGCCACGGCGGCGCATTCGATTATATATCGGGTGGGATTAAAAGCTTTTTGATGGACGTCCTGCTGTTCAGCGGTGGTGTGGATTCGAGCGTCGCTGCGTGCATACTCAGGATGAGGGGTGTGAAGTTCTTGGCGGTGACCTTCGACGCCCCCTTCGTCCCGAGAAGGCAGATGGAGATGGCGAGACGGGTGGCGAGGACGCTCGGATTGAAGCATACCACGCTCAAGCTCGACGTCAACGGGAGGTTCTGGGAGAACCCGCCGGATAGATGCTACATATGCAAGAGGCGTATGCTCGAAATCTTGTGTCGCGAATTCGAACCCGATCGTATATACGACGGAACCAACAAGGACGATTTGAACGAAACCAGACCCGGTCTTAAGGCCAACGAGGAGTTCGGAGTCGTAAGTCCTCTCAGGGGTCTGAGCAAATCGGAGGTAAGGATGATGGCCAAGAGCTTGGGTCTGCCCAACTGGAACGAGCCGTCGGAATCGTGCTTAGCTACGAGGATCTACGGAAGGATAGAGCCCGAAGTTTTGAGGATGGTGGAGGAGGCGGAGAACTTCCTGCGTTCAATGGGTTTCAGGGACGTCAGGGTGAGGTGCGAGCTCGGAAACGCGAGGATCGAGGTTGAAGATCCGAAGAGGGCTTTCGAGTTGGGGGAGGTCATACTCAGGAGGTTAAGGGGGTTGGGGTTCAGAAGGGTCTCCATCGACTTGGAGGCTCGAACAGACCTATCTCTATCCCCACGTTCATCTCCTTAGCCTTCCTGTAAACTACGTCCGCAACCGCTATGTCCTGAATCGCGAGTCCTGTGGAATCGAACACCGTTATCTCGTCATCTCTCTCCCTACCCGGTTTCAACCCGGCGATCACCTCCCCGAGAGTTGCGTAAACGTCTTCTGGCTTGATTACGCCCTTGGAAATCGCGACGTTGATTTCCCCTCCGTGAACCGCCTGCTCGATATCGTCCACGACTATCTTGGCCTTTAGAAGTATCCCCTCATCAAGCTCCTGCTTCCCGGGCGCGTCCGCTCCTATTGCGTTTATGTGCGTCCCTTCCCCAATCCACTCCTCCCTGACCACCGGCCTCCTCGACGGCGTGGTCGTTGTCAGGACGTCGCAATCGCACACCCTTTCGATCCCGAAAGTGCCAGCCGAAACGCCCAACCCCTCGCAGAATTCCACGAATCTCTCAGCGTTTTTCTCCGATACGTCGTACGCCCTAACCTCTTCGATTTCGAAAACCTCCTTTAAAGCCAAAAGCTGTGTGTAAGCCTGCCTACCGCATCCTACGAACCCGAAAACTCTGCTGTTCTTTCTCGCGAGATACTTCGCCGCAATTCCCCCCGCTGCCCCTGTTCTGTAATTGGTAACGTGCGTTCCGTCCATTATTGCGAGAGGGAAACCCGTCTTCGGGTCGTTGTAAACTATCACCGCCATCACAGTCGGAAGTCCGAGTTTGGGATTCTCCGGATGGGAGTTTACCCACTTCACCCCTGCCTTACCGTCCAAATAAGCCGGCATAGCCCTCAGATCTCCGTTCTCGAAGTTAAGATAGACCTTCGGAGGCATCTGGGTCTTGCCCAGAGCGTGCAGTTCGAAAGCTCTCTCAACAGCCTTCATGGTTTCGTCCATCGTAAGAACCTCCCTAACGTCCCTTTCGGTTAGCACGAGCGTCTTCATAACCTCACCTCCCGTAATAGCCAACTACCTCACCGTATTGGATGACGTGTCCTCTGATCGCGTTCATGAGCTCTTCAAGGCTCGCGTCCTTCAAGTTCAGCACGGTATCGAGGACGTAGACCTTAAAAACGTAGCGGTGGGTCTGACCTTTCGGCGGAAAGGGGCCGTCGTAACCGTACCTGCCGAAGTCGTTTCTCCCCTGATACGCGTGGAATGGCCTTTGAATTTCACGGCCGTGCGGGATTCCTTCGGGAATCCTTTTCACCGGCGGAACGTTCCATATAATCCAGTGGACGAAACCGTGGGCGTCGGGGTCGATTACGACTATCGCTATGCTCTTGGCCTTCGGGTTCAAGTTGGGGAACTCGAACGGAGGGGAGAGATCCTTCCCGTCGAGCGTGTATATCTTGGGAATCCACCCTCCGTTTTCGAACCCCGTCTTGACCTCGAGCTTCTGAACGCTCGAACAACCGACGAGCAGTAAGGCCAAAAGCAGTAAGAGCTTCCTCATCGGTGGGAATACTACCGGAAGGGCTTAACGTTTTCGTTATATAGCACGGCGCGTAACTCGAAACATGTTCGTGGAGAGGAAGGTCAGGGAGTTCATAAACGTCGATCCCCTTCAAACCGGAGGCGTCCTCACCGAAGACGCGAGGAGAATGTTGGTGGAGTGGGGGGACGGTTACAGCGTTTGCGACTTCTGCGAGGGCAACCTGCACGAGATTAGGAATCCGCCGGTGAAGGAGTTCGTTCAGGAGCTCGCCGAGTTTTTGGACTGCGACGTGGTTAGAATAACGAACGGAGCGAGGGAGGGGAAGTTCGCGGTGATGCACAGCTTGGCCAAGAGAAACGCTTGGGTGGTGGTGGATTCGAACGCCCACTACTCCACGTACTTGGCCGCGGAAAGGGCGGGACTCAACGTCGCCGAAGTTCCCAACACGGGTCATCCGGAGTTCAGAATAGTTGAGGACGGGTTCGCGGAGGTTATAGAGGAAACGAGGAAGAAGGGAGAAGTCGTTTTGGCTGTTCTTACATATCCCGACGGAAAATACGGTAACCTGCCCGATGCGAAGAGGGTGATAAGGGCGTGCCACGATTACGGAGTTCCCGTCCTCCTGAACTGCGCGTACTCCGTCGGGAGGATGGAGGTGAAGGCGGGGAAGCTGGACGCGGACTTCGTAGTCGGAAGCGGGCACAAGTCGATGGCCTCCGCCGGTCCGATAGGCGTTCTGGGGATGAAGGAGGAGTTCGCCAAGGTCGTGCTAAGGAGATCGGAGAGGTTCGGGAACAAGGAGGTCGAGCTCTTGGGATGCACCGCGAGGGGGGTGCCTTTGATGACCCTCATGGCGTCCTTCGACCACGTGAGGGAGAGGGTGAAGAGGTGGGAGGAGGAGGTGGAGAAGGCGAGGTGGTTCTGCGGGAAAATGGAGGAGATGGGGTTCGGGCTTTTGGGGGAGAAGCCACACAACCACGACCTCCTGCACTTCGAATCCCCCCAATTCTACGAGATATCCAAGAGGGTCAAGGCGAGGGGATACTTCCTCTACAAGGAGCTCAAGAAGAGGAGGATTCACGGAATAAAGCCGGGCAGAACGAGGAGCTTCAAGATTTCCACGTACATGGTTCCGAAGGAGAAGCTCGAGATCGTGCTCGAGGCGTTCAAAGAAATATTGGAAAAGTATCAGAGCTTTATAACTCCGCCCAAGTAGAGGAAGTAAACGACGAAGACTCCGGCGAGGATCCAGAGCAACGGATGTACCTCCCTTTGTCTCCCCGCGAAGAGCTTCAGCAGACAGTAGCTTATGAACCCTATCCCTATTCCGTCCGCTATGCTGAACGTGAAGGGTATCGTCGCCAAAACGAAGAACGCCGGAATGGCTTCGGTATAGTCGTCGTAATCGATCCCCCTGACGACGCTCATCATCAGGAATCCGACTATGATCAACGCCGGAGCGGTAGCGCAATCCGGGATTATCTCAGCTATCGGCGATATGAACGATCCGACGATTATGAACAGCAGACCGACCACGAGAGCAACCATCCCCGTCCTTCCTCCCTCCTCTATCCCCGCGGCGCTTTCAATGTAAGTCGTAACCGTCGAAGTTCCGAGTATCGCTCCGAGGGTCGTTCCTATGGCGTCAGTTAGCAGTATCTTCTCCGAATCCGGAACCCTCCCGTTCTCGTCCAAGAACCCGGCCTTGGCACTAAGACCCGTGACCGTTCCCACGGTGTCGAAGAAGTCGACCATGAAGAAGGCGAAGACGACTCCGAAAGCCCCGACGTTCAGAAGCCCTTTGAAGTCGAGCTTCATGAAGGTGTAGCTCAGCGTGGGCATTGAGAACAGACTCTTCGGCATCGGTGCGACGTGCAAAAGCACCGCGAGGACGGTCGTGGTTAGGATGGATATCAGAAGTGCTCCGGGAATTCTCCTTACCATCAGAGCGCAGGCGAAGAATATTCCGAACACCGCGAGCCAGAGCTCCGGTTTTGTGAAGTTGGAGAAACCCATAGTGACTAACGTCGGTTTGCTCGCTACGACGAGCCCGGCGTTCTTAAGCCCTATGAGGGTCAGAAACAACCCTATTCCCGCACCTATAGCGTACTTCTGGCTCATGGGAATCGCGTCTATCACCATGCTCCTGACCATCGTAACCGAAAGCAGTATGAAGATCACACCCTCGACGAACACCGCCGCAAGCGCGACCTGCCAAGGGTAGCCCATCCCCAAGCAGACGCTGTAGGCGAAGTATGCGTTGAGCCCCATTCCCGGAGCCAATGCGAACGGCTTCTTCGCGTATATTCCCATTATTATGGTTGATATCCCGGCCGACAACGCCGTGGCGGTTACTATCGACGGTATCGCCTCCTTCCCCATCGCGTTGCTGAGAATCGCTGGATTCACGAAGAGTATGTATGCCATGGTCATGAACGTCGTCAGTCCCGCCAGCACCTCCGTCCTCATGTCCGTCCCAAACCGGTCGAACTCGAAGTAGCGCTCGAACCAGTTCGGCATGGCGTCATCGATCCCAGTTCGTTATTTAAACGTCTCGATGGAAAAGCTTATGTTAAGTCTCGCGTAGTAAACCTGAAGCCCCGTAGGGTAGCGGTCAATCCTGCGGGCCTTTGGAGCCCGCGACCGGGGTTCGAATCCCCGCGGGGCTATGCTTATAACCCTTTCGCTTTTGAGCGTTTTTGAACGAGAAAATTTTTCCAAAATTCGATTTAAGAAATTAACCGGAAATGATTGCTCCATGTCACAGAATAAAGACAGTTAGATGTCACTTCTTGAAGACGAGTTCTGTGACGGCTTGTCACTTCCTGCGACATGACAGAGATTGTTCAGAACTTTCGAACCCCGAACATGATAAAAATTTAACCTTCTGATAATTTTCTTAAACGATACATGAATGAATCGGAATAGTCTACGGTTTTTGTAAGTTTTTCATTCATCCTGTCAACAGCCTCTCTCAAATTTGATATTTCCCTGAGAATTCTTGCAAGGTATTTCTCTATATCAGCTCTATCTCCTCCTCTTGGCGCAAACATGAAATTCTTGGGACCTTCATCACTATCATCCAAATTAAAAAGCCTGAAGTAGTACTTCGCCTTAACGATGAGCCCGGCTCTCTTTAAACTTTCAAGAATCCTGCTCAGGATTTTGTTCAAGGATATCTCTTTAACCCCTGCAAAGCTTTTAAGTAATCTCGCACTCTTTGCTATCTCGCTAAAGCTTAGAGGCTCATTTCTGCCTGCAAGTATTAATGCCACGTCGAGACATCTTTCCCTGCTTTCTCCGCCTTTAACCTCTCTTTCAATAAACTCTCTCAGCTCATCTCTGGTAAATCGTGGCAGGCATTCAAGCAATTCATCTCTCCAGATGCAGATTAGTTCATCAAGCTTGTGCCTATATACTATATAGCCATCTCTTTGACTGGATTTTGGCGGTTTTTCTCCGAGTTCTCTGATTTCAAAGATGAAAT
>CAZQJR010000110.1:0-6773 GCA_964592825.1 uncultured archaeon
AGGGAAGAATACCTCGTCGACGAGGACTTCTGCACGTGCAAGGACTTCCAGCTGAGGCTTAAGGGCAGAAGACCTTGCGCCCACATCCTCGCGGTCTTCATAGCCAAGAGGCTCGGGGCGTACGACTACATAGACGCCTACTACGTGGACTTCCTCCAAAAAACTTTATAACCTATCGCCGAAACATTATTCGATGTTCGAAGTTAAAAGGAAGATTGCATCTATTCTTAAAAATAACGGTTTTAGAGTTATCGTCGACTTCAGATGTCCTCTCGGCTGGATAGACGTTGCGGGGTTCAAATCCGGTAGATCCGTCGGTGTGGAGATAGGCGATCCCGAAATCGTTGCGTCGAAGCTGTTCGGATACCCTTTCGACGTTAGGGTGGTCGTTTCGGATAGGGAGTCGAGCGTCGAAGGTGTAACGGTCGTCGATTGCGTCGAAAACCTCTGCCGCGTTCTTAATCTCGAGTGCGACGGAAACGTGGAGGAGGAGGGTTGGAGATACAGAAGGGCGTTCGAATACTTAAAGAAGGCTTTAAACGACGAGGTCGTTGCCAAAAGAGCCATAGACGCAGTGGTTTTTCTTTACATGGCCGGAGAGGTGGTGGAGGATTACTCGGGAAAGGTGGAGGACAGGATTCCGTTCGTCAGGCTTTTCCCCACCCTCGTCGAATCCGGTCTCGCCATTAGGGACACCAAGGAGATATTCCGTCCCAAAACCTACATGACTTCCCTGACGAGGGGAGGGGTTAAGCTCGCCAAGTACGTCGTAGGCAAGAAGATAGAGGAGAAATTCGACGAAATAAGAAGGTTGGCCGAAGACGTTGGGGGATGGGTAGTAAGAATCGCCACCCTCGGACTGATGGACAGGAGGGGGCTGAGACTGAAGGTTTCGAAAGTCGACGCTCCGAGGGAGATCGAAGGCGGTTTCGAGGAGATCGCGTACACGGTTCTGCCCGTTCTTATGAAAACCGACCTCTACGAGTTGCTGAAACTCTTGAGAGATTGCGATACAGTTCTAAACGCCTTCTGCAGAGCGTTATGCTATACTGTCCTGTATCCGAAGGTGGAGGAGCTCTTCGAAAGGCTATTCTCCATGGGTCTCGCCTCAAAGCTCCCCGTTTACGATTACTACGGCGAGTTCTTCGGTTACGAGTACAGAACTTCGAAGGAGGTAGCGGGTGTGCTTTCTAAGCTCTCGGATGTAGGGGTGGAGGAGGGGTTGCTCGAAGAGTTCGAAAGCGTTTTGAGGTTGGCTTACCTCAGGCCGTCGAAGGACACGAAGGTTGCCGTGGAAAGAGGTATTTTGAAGGAAAAGGAGGGAGGGTACGAGGTTTTTGACGAGAGGAGGTTTGAGGATTTCGTTAAGAACAGATTCGCGATGATCATGGCAAAGTTCCTTTCGAGTATATCCTCCTCACGAGCTCCCTAAGCACGGGCTCCACCCTCCTAATATCCTCCTCCTTCACCTCCCTCCACTTAGGACAGAACCTGTCCACGACAGCCTTCCCCGTTTCCGGATCGAAAACCACGGGGTATATCCTGCATCCGAGGGGTCTGTGCTCGTAAATCCTACACTTCCCCGATTCGTCGAGAAAGTAGCACCTTTCGTTTACGTTCCTCAGCCTCCTCACACCGTCCACAACGACGCTGAAGTCCTCCTTTCTAAATCCGAGCCTTTCTATCCTCCTAACGTCCTCCTCCGTCAGAGGCATCTCAGTTTCGAGACAGCACCTCCCGCAGAACGATCCGTTCTCGAAGCAACCGACCTCAACCCCAAAATCCCTCCGCATCCTCCTCCCCTTCCAAACTCCTAAGGTACTCCTCCAGCCTCTTCCCCTCCCTCTTCGCCAACCTCCTGAGGATCGAGGACGTTTTGGTGGAATACTGAACCGCCTTCTTCTCCCTGTACGCGAGCTCTTTCGGCATGTACTTCTCCGCAATCTTCCTGAGGAAGTACTTCCTCACGACCTCCCCCCCTTCCCTCCTCACCTTGTACTCAACCGGAACGCTTATCCCAGCCCTTATCACGTCCCACTGAAGGTACGGGGTTAGGATCTTCATTTGCAGGCTGTAAGCGAGCTTGTTGTCCCTGACGAGGTTGTCCCTACCTATGTTCTTCACGTCCTCCAACAGAACCCTGTCGAGGGTCTCGTAGTCCATTTCGACGTACTTCCTGTATCCCCCGAACAGCTCGTCCGCACCCTGCCCGAACACGACGGTGTCGTAACCGAGATCCTTCGCGAACCTTAGGGAGAGGTATATGGGCACAGCTATGGAGACCTGAAGGGGATCCGTGGTCTCTATGGCCGAGACGACCTTAGGAAGAACCTCAAGAACGACCTTCTCGTCGAACTCGTAAACCTCCACGTCCCTTCCGAGCATCCTCGCAGCCCTCTCCACCCACTCCCTCTCCTCCTTCGAGGCGGTAACGGTGATGAGTTGGAGATCGTATATCGACGCGAGCAGGGAGGAATCCAAACCGCCAGAAAACGATATGCACGCGTATCCGGGGTCGTAGTTCAAAAGAGCCTCCTCAACGATTTCCATAAGCTCCTCCAAGCTTAAGTCGAGCCTCTTAAACACGTCCTCGAAACCGAACCTCCTTTTCCCGACAACGTTCCCCTCGTAGTCTATCTTGACGACCTCCCCCGGCTCGACCTCCAACGGCTCCGAGTCGAAGTAGTATTTGAAAGAGGAGAACGTGAGCGTTTTCGGATCGTAGTATAGGGGTTTTCCGCCCAAAACGTCCCTCGAGACGAGAACGTGGCTCGGCCTGAACGCGACCAACGAGTAAAATCCCTCGATCCTCAGGGGTAGCTCCTCAGCGAACTTCAGGCTTATTTCCTCCTCGCAGTCGTAGAACAAGTTCCCCGACTGCTTCGAAGGGAACTTCGCCGATGCGTATATCCTCTTCGCCCTTCCGTTCATGTCCGCGAACGCGTATATGGACATCCCCATGCGATTGTTCGGATTTAAATAAAACGTTAACTGAAAACCTTTATCTGCACCAACGGGGAGCTTCGAAGCATGGGTAGCGTCAAAGACCTCTCGGTCATCGAAGAACCGAAGAACGATGAGATGGGAAGGGGGAGGTTCGTGTTCAGCGACAGATACTCCGTATTCGATTACGGAAGGATGCCAGACGAGATAGAGGGTAAGGGCGCATCCCTCTGCCTCATATCGGCGTTCTTCTTCGAGAAGCTTGAGGAAAGGGGGATCGAAACCCACTACGTCGGACTCGTTGAGGGGGGAAGGGTGAAGAGGATCGAAGAGTTGGAGGAACCTACGAACGTCATGGAGGTCAGGCTCGTAAGGGTTTTGAAGCCTAAGAAGGTGGACGGAGGTTACGATTACTCCGTATTCAGACGGGAGAGGGGTAACTTCCTCATACCCCTCGAGGTGATATACAGGAACGCTCTGCCGGAGGGTAGTAGCGTATTTAGGAGGATGGAAAGGGGAGAGATAACACCTGAACAGCTCGGGCTCGATCACGTTCCCAAGCCCAACGAAAGGTTGAAGAAGCCCCTGCTGGACGTGAGCACGAAGCTCGAGGACAAGGACAGGTACGTAAGTTGGGACGAGGCGAAGGAGATATCCGGGTTGAGCGATGAGGAGGTGGAGAGGATAAAGGAACTGACGCTCGAAATGGACGAGATGATAACGAAGGAGGTGGAAAAGGCCGGAATCGAGAATCTGGACGGGAAGTTCGAGTTCGCGTTCGATCCGAACAGGGAGATAATGGTCGTGGACGAGGTTGGGACTCCGGACAGTTGCAGGTTCAGCTTGGACGGATTTCAGATAAGCAAGGAGGTGCTCAGAAGGTGGTACAGGAAGACGGATTGGTATACGAGGTTGGAAAGTGTGAAGGGTAAGCCCAACTGGAGGGAGCTCGCCGGAACTCCTCCGAAGCTACCCGAAGATTTGCTCAAAGCGGTTTCGGACATGTACAAAGCCTGTTGCAACGAGATTACGGGTAGGAAGTTCTTCGATGTCGAAGGGCTTAAGGAGGTCGTTAAGAGGCTGAAGGAGTTGGTGGAATGAGCATAAGGGACGTGCTCGACTCGGTGGATTACATCGTTGTTGAGGACGAGCTCAAACACTACGAGGTGGTCGAGTTCCTGAGGAAGAGGGGGCTCGAGAACAAACCCGTTCTGCTGAACGTTGAAGGAAAGAGGGTGGCGAAGAATTTTATAGCGACGAGGGATCTGCTCTGCAAATACTTGGGAATCGAAAAGGAGAAGCTCGCAAGTTTTCTAGCCAACTTGGACTATTCCGACGCGGAAATCAGCGTGAGTTCCGATCTTCCTATGAAGGAGTTCGAGGGATTCGACTTGGAGAGGGATCTGCCCGTGCTAAAGTACTTCGAAGGGGACGGTGGGAGGTACATAACGGCCGGAGTTGTCATAGCGAGGGAAGGGGACACCTTCAACGCCTCCATTCACAGGATGATGGTGCTGGGCGGAAACAGGCTCGTGGCGAGGCTCGTTCCTCCGAGACACACGTACCTTATGTGGAAGAGAGCGGTCGAGAGGGGGGAGGATCTGCCGGTTGCGATAGCGATAGGTGTGCATCCCTTATTCCTATTCTCATCCGCTACGAGGGTGCCGGAGGGTATGGAGTTCAAATACGCCTCCGCGTTGATGGGCGGGCTGAGGCTTTACGAGGTCGAATCTTTGCTCGTTCCGGATTGCGAGATACTCCTGATTGGGAGGATAACGAGCGAAAGAGCGGAGGAGGGGCCTTTCGTCGATATAACCGGAACTTACGACAGGGTCAGGATGGAGCCGGTTGTCGAGATAGACAGAGCGTTCGTCAAGGATGATCCGATATACTACTCCATAACCCCAGCGAGCTCCGAACATCAGATTCTCATGGGAGTTCCCTACGAACCGCTAATATACAGATCGGTAGCGAACGTTTGCAGGGTTAAGAACGTCGTAATGACCCCGGGAAGCAGGCACTACTTCCACGCGGTGGTTCAGATAAAAAAGGAAACCGAGGGAGACGGTAAGAACGCCATAATAGCGGCGCTCTCGGCCAACCCGAGTCTCAAGGGTGTCATAGTGGTGGACGACGACATAAACGTATACGACTGGAAGGACGTGGAGTACGCCATAGCGACGAGGTTTCAGGCGGACGAAGACTTCGTCGTAATCGGAGGTGCGAGGGGAAGTAGCCTTGACCCCTCAGCTGAGGAAACGACGGCGAAGTGGGGTATGGATGCGACTAAAAAGCTTAAAAGAGCGAAGGACTTCGAAAGAATAGTTTAAAGGGTGTAATCCAACACCCTCTTAGCTTCATCTATGTGATCGTCGTGAACCCTCTCGACCTCCGGATGGAGAGCCTTTATGACCCTGCCTATTAGGACGAACAGCGTTCCGGTTATGATCGGAAGCTCGTCCACGAGCTCGTCCTGAAGGGGCATGTCCGCGGGAATTCTCTTGAGTACGAAACTCTTTATCGGCTCTATCTTAACGTTCTCCCTGCTTATGGCCATTCTGAAGAGCTCCATTGAGTTCAAGAATCCCTTTGTGAGCGGAAGGTCTCTCAGCATAACCGTCTTCCTTCCCTCCGCCTTGGCCTTCTCGCACGCGACCTCGAATAGATCCGCAAGCTTCTTCTCCACTATGTCCATCATCTTCTCCGCCTCGACCTTGTAGAGCCCCAGATCGCACGTTTCCCTCAGGATCTTCTGAAGTTGGGGGTACGGAATGATCATCTCCGCCATGATCCGTTAATCGCTTTCGCTGTTTAAAATACTTATCCCAAAATATTAAAAATTTTAAATTTCACTCGCCCAACACGTCGCTAAGATCCCACTCCTCCTCCTCGAACTCGAACTCCTCTTCGAAATCCTCTATCTCCTCCTTCTCCTCTATTTTCTCGAATTCCTTTTCTTCCATTTCCCTTCTCTCCTCGAGCTCTTCGACCTCCTCCACCACCTCGTACTCGCTCTTCAGAGTAAGCAAAGCGTTTTTAACCACCCTCCTGTACTCGTCGAGATCCGGATCGTATATCTGCCACGCCAACTTGCAGTCCTCGTCCTCCCTCTCCTCCATCCTTTTTATCCTCTCAACAGTTCTCTTAGCCGTCTCGTATATCCAGTAATCCCTTGTCTCCGAATCGACGACAACCAAGTTCTCGGGGCGGAGGGATGTGAAAAGCCTTCCGTCCCTCTCGAACACCCTCACCTTCGCAACTATCGCGACTAACTCTGGAGGTTCGATTTCCATGAGGGATTCGAGGGCGTCCGGTTGGAATCTGCCCACGTATCCGAAGAACGCCCCGGTAGGATCAGCCACCCTTATCCTCCAGACTCCCGAGTCGGGTTTTATCTCCTCCTTGTCGAGCAAGGCGCCGACCACGAACACCCTGTTGCACCTCATCCCGAGGGGTGTGAGGACGTAAACGGGAGCCTTGTCCTCCTCGGGTCTCAACCTGTATGTCGACCTGACGAACTCGTAGGCGAATACCCTTCTCGCCACCTCTCTCCTCCTCACCACGTTCATGCCGATACCTCCTCGAGCAACCTATCCACTTCCTCCCTATCCACGCCTCTGAGGAACTCCACGTCGCTCACTATAAGATACCTCCCTCCCCTCGTCCCCTTCACCTTCAGATACCTGCCTAAAAGCCTTCCCTTGAGCTCCGAAAGTACAGCGTTTCTGTCGAGCCTTTCGGTGGCTATCCTCTTGGCCTTCTCAAGATCGATTCCCGTAAGCTTTTTTATGTTCTCCTCGTTTAAAATTATCTCGTAAACGTTCTCACCG
>CAZQJR010000111.1:0-12406 GCA_964592825.1 uncultured archaeon
AGTCGTACTCTCTCCAAGTCTTACCGCACTTGGTGCACCTGAAGAACCTCACTTCGCTTTCGTCTGCCGCCCTCAACTGCCTCATCCACCAGTAAGCTTCCTTGTTCCCGCAGGCCGGACAAACCACCCTCACGGTTGGCAGGGTCTTTATGTTCTCCCCCTCTATTACCGGAACCTCCTCCTTGTTGCTCTTGGAAACTATGACCATCTCCTCCTTGGAGTCTATGGGCTTTTCGTAACCGCACTTCCTGCAAACCGCCTTGTCCCCCTTGTAGATCATTATGCTCTTACACTTCGGGCAGAACTCCACGCGATCACCTCCGGCAGATTCAAGGTTCGACCGCTCTTTTTAAATCTTTATCGCCGAAGTAGTTCGACCAAAATCGGTTTCGCATCCTCTATCATCCTGTTGTGATCGAACGCGAGTTCGGGTATTTCGTCCAAATCGAACAGGGCGACCTCCTTAGCGTCGCTGTCGGCCATCAACCTCCCACCCTTAGGCAACGCGACGAAGCACACCGACACGAAGTGCCCCCTCGGATCCCTGTCGGGATCGGAGTAAACGCCTACGAGCCTGTAAACCTCCACCTCCAGCCCTGTCTCCTCCTTGACCTCCCTTCTCAGCGCGTCCTCCACCCTCTCCCCGTACTCCACGATACCACCGGGCAGGGCGTATCGGTCTTTGAACGGCTCGTTTTTCCTCCTTATCAGCACTATCTTACCTTCGTACGGAACTATGGCGTCGACAGTCAGAGTTATGCACCTCATATTCCCTCGGGCGTCGTGAGGATATAAGCGATTATTTCAAAATATTTATATAGTCATATTAACCCATCGATATTTAAGGAGGTGGCGGAGATGGCCGTGGAAATTAGGGAAATTGCCCAAAAATTCGAGAGGATAAGCGCTCACTCCCACATCAGGGGTCTGGGGCTTGATGAGAACTTGAGGGCTAAGGACGTTGCCGACGGGCTCGTTGGACAGAAGAAGGCGAGGGAGGCGGCGGGAATAGTCGTCAGGCTCATAAAGGAGGGTAAGATGGCCGGTAGGGGGATTTTGATCGCCGGTCCGCCGGGAACTGGTAAGACTGCAATAGCGGTCGCTATAAGCAAGGAGCTCGGAAAGGACATACCTTTCGTCCACGTTTCGGCGAGCGAGTTCTACAGTAGCGAAATGAAAAAGACCGAGGCGCTCATTCAGGCGATGAGAAAGGCCATCGGCGTTAGGATAAAGGAGAGGAGGATAGTTTTGGAGGGAGAGGTCGTCGGGCTCGATTACAACATGGTTCCGAACCCCTACAACCCCACCCAGAAGATTCCCGAGTCCGCGACTCTAACTTTGGCGACGAAAGATGAGCAGAAGACGTTCAGCGTTAGCGGTAGGTTGGCTCTGCAGTTCCTCTATCAGGGGATAGAGGTGGGAGACGTCATAGTGATAGACAAGGAGACGGGAAGGGTGGCAAAGGTGGGGAGGAGCAGCAGGGCGAAGAAGAAGTTCGACATAGGCGATTACGAAGTAGTGGAAGTTCCGAGCGGGAGCATAGAAAAGGAGAAGGAGTTCACGTACGTTATAACTCTGCACGACTTAGACGAAGCTAACGCGAGGAGAGGAGGTATATTCAGCCTGTTCGAGCCAACGAGCAGGGAGATCGACAACGAGATAAGGGAGGCGGTGGACGAGCAGGTGAAGAAGTGGGTCGAGGAGGGAAGAGCGGAGCTCGTTCCGGGGGTTCTGTTCATAGACGAGACCCACCTGATGGACATAGAGCTGTTCGCTTTCATGAACAGGGCGATGGAGTCGGAGATGGCGCCCATAATAATCTTGGCGTCGAACAGGGGATTCGCGAAGATAAGGGGAACAGACATGGTCGCCCCTCACGGAATTCCGCCGGATCTCCTCGACAGGTTGCTCATCATAACGACGGAGCCGTACAGCGAGGATGAGATAAGGACGATAGTTCAGATAAGAGCTTCCGAGTCGGGGATAGATCTGAGCGAGGATGCGTTGAAGAGGCTGACGGAGTTGGGGGTGAAGAACAGCCTGAGGTACGCGATACAACTCTTGGCACCAGCCCACGAACTCGCGAAGTTGAGGCGTTCCGATAGGGTGGAGCTCGAAGACGTTGAAAGGGCTTCGCAGCTGTTCGTAGACGTCAGTCAGAGCTCGGAGTACCTGAAGATGTGGGAGGAGAAGATGCTCGGAATGTAGATATAGCCCTCCTTCCCAACCATATTTATGGACGTCGTCGAGCTCTTCGACAGATACGCGGAGAGGTACGATTCTTGGTACGATAGGCACGAGGATTGGTTCAGAAAGGAGGTCGAGCTAATCGAGAGGGTTGCGGGGAGTTTCGAGAGGGGTTTGGAGGTCGGCGTCGGAACGGGGAGGTTTGCGGAGAAACTCGGGATAAGATACGGCGTCGATCTCTCGGATAGGATGCTCGAGCTCGCAAGATCGAGGGGCGTGGAGGTCGTTAAGGCTGATGCGGGGGCTCTACCATTTAAGGACGAATCCTTCGATCTCGTCCTCTTCGCCTTCACCCTCTGCTTTCTCGACGATCCGATTTCTGCCTTGAGGGAATCGAAGAGGGTTTTGAGGAAGGACGGAAGGGTGGTCGTGTGCGGAGTTCCGGCGGATTCCGAGCTCGGTAGGGAGTACAAGAACAGGAAGGACAGCCCGTTCTATTCGAACGCGAGGCTGTACAGGGTTGGGGAAGTCGTGGAGATCTTAGAGGGATTGGGGATGAGGGTTGAGAGGATAGATTTCGCCGACTTGAAATACGGAAGGGACATCTTCTGCCTTTCCGCTACGTTTAACTAACATTCCGACAAGACTGTTTCGATGATAAACGCTTGGTTGCTCGACGTGGATTACGTCACCGAACACGGGAGGGCGGTAATAAGGTTGTGGTGTAAGGACGATAGGGGGGTTTTCGTAGCTTACGATCGCAACTTCCTCCCTTACTTCTACGTTTTGAAGGATGACGGAACGCCGAAGGCTGAGGACATACTGAGCGTTAGGGTTAGGGCGAGGGGAGAGGTAATAGCCCCGCTCAAGGTGGAGGAGATAACGGTAAAGAGCTTGGGGAGGGAGGTGGAGGCTTTCAAGGTCTACGCCAAACATCCCCAGCACGTTCCCAAGCTCAGGGAGGAGATGAAGAGGTTCGGGGAGGTCAGAGAGGCGGACATCCCCTTCGCATACCGCTACCTGATAGACAAGGATCTCGCGTGCCTCGACGGGATATCTTTGGAGCCCAAGGCAGAAAGGCACGGAGCGGTTAGGGGATACGAGGTTGGGGAGGTCAGAAGGGAGGAGAGGCCGGACTTTCCCGACCTCAAAGTTCTCGCCTTCGACTGCGAGATGTTATCCGAGTTCGGAATGCCCAACGCGGAGGAGGATCCGATAATAGTCGTAGGTCTGAAGTCGGGGGAGAGGGAGGAGCTGTACTACGGGGACGACGAGAGGGAGATAATACTAAGGTTCGTGAACGCTTTGAAGGAGATAGATCCAGACGTCATAGTTGGTTACAACCAGAACGCCTTCGATTGGCCTTATCTGAAGAAGAGGGCTGAAAAGCATGGGATAAGGATGGACATCGGAAGGGACAGGAGCGAGCTATCCTTGAGGGGAGGTAGACCCAAGATAGCGGGAAGGCTGAACGTCGACCTTTACGACATTGCCCTGAAGATGAGCGACGTGAAGATAAAGAAGCTTGAGAACGTCGCGGAATATTTGGGAACGAAGGTCGAGCTCGCGGACATCGAAGCGAAGGACATCTACCGCTGTTGGACTCGGGGGGAGAGGGATAGGGTGCTGAGATACGCCAAGCAGGACGTTCTGAACACGTATCTCATAGCCGAAGAGCTCCTGCCCATGCACTACGAACTGTCCAAGCTGATAAGGTTGCCGTTGGACGACGTTACGAGGATGGGAAGGGGAAAGCAGGTGGATTACCTTCTTCTTAGCGAGGCTCACAAGATAGGCGAGGTCGCGCCGAATCCTTTGGAGATAGAGGAGAGTTACGAGGGGGCTTTCGTGCTCGAACCCGCGAAGGGGTTACACGAAAACGTGATATGCTTGGACTACGCGGCGATGTACCCTTCGATAATGATCGCCTACAACATAAGCCCGGACACCCTCGTCAGGGGGGAGTGCGAGGACTGCTACGTCGCGCCGGAGGTCGGGCACAAGTTCAGGAAGAGTCCGGACGGCTTCTTCAGGAGGATACTCAGGACGCTAATAGAGAGGAGGATGGAGATAAAGAGGAGGATGAAGGAGCTCGATCCCAAGTCGCACGAGTACAAGATCCTCGACATAAAGCAGTCGGCACTCAAGGTTCTTATAAACAGCATATACGGCTACACAGGCTGGACTTTGGCGAGGTGGTACTGTAGGGAGTGCGCAGAAGCGACGACCGCTTGGGGAAGGCACTGCATCAAGAGATCCGTTAAGATAGCGAAGGACATGGGTTTTGAAGTCCTTTACGGAGATACGGACTCTCTTTTCATCAAGAAGGACGAGTTGAGCTTGGAAGAACTCGAAAAGGAGGCTTTGAAGCTGATAGATAGGTTATCGAAGGAGTTGCCCGTGCAGATAGAGATAGACGAGTACTACAGAACGATATTCTTCGTTGAAAAGAAGAGGTACGCCGGGCTTACGAGGGACGGGCGCGTGGTCGTGAAGGGGTTAGAGGTCAGGAGGGGAGACTGGTGCGAGTTGGCGAAGAGGGTGCAGAGGATGGTGATAGAGATAATCCTGAAGGAGAGGAATCCCAAGAAGGCTCTCGATTACGTGAGGAGGGTTATAGAGGAGATGAGAGCGGGGAAGGTTCCGCTCGAAGACTACGTGATATACAAGAGCCTAACAAAAGCCCCCTCGAAGTACGAGAGCAAGCAGGCGCACGTGAAAGCCGCCCTGCGGGCGATGGAGATGGGGATAAGGTATCCCGTGGGATCCAAGATAGGTTTCGTGATAGTCAAGGGGGCGGGAAATGTAAGCGATAGGGCTTATCCGCTTGAGTTGATAGAGGACTTCGACGGAGAGCACGTTTACGTCAGGACTTTTGCCGGTTTGGAGAGGAAGAAGCTCGACAAGGACTACTACGTCGATCACCAGATAATCCCCGCGGTTCTCAGGATACTCGAAAGGTTCGGCTACACCGAAGCCAACGTCAAGGGGACGAGCAGACAGAAGACCCTCGACGCATTTTTCCAATAAGTATATTAACTTCGGAGCCTACCCGATCACGTGGAGAGGGACATACTCTTGGAGAGGCTTGAGAAGAAGCTCGCGGAGAAGGAGAAGGAGCTCGAGGAGTTGAGAAAGATGGTGTCCTCGAACGCGATCGAGGAGATAAAAAGGGAGATAATGAAGGAGATGGAGGAGAGGTACAGGAATTTGGAGGCCAAGCTGAAGGAACTCTCCAAGACTGTTGAAAACCTTATGTCGGACGTTTTCTACCTCAAATCCGAACTCAAGACTTCGAGGGAAAAGAGGAGGGATCTCGTGGAGATCAAAACCGACGATGAGGAGGGCGGAGGGTTCGAGGAGGAGGACGATATAATCGTAGTAGATTGAGATGTTCCTCAGGAGGATAATCTTAAGGAACTTCAAGTCCTTCAAGAAGGCAGAGGTTAGGTTCGATCATCCCTTCACGGCCATCACCGGCCCGAACGGTAGCGGTAAATCGAACATAGTCGATTCGATCCTTTTTTGCTTGGGTTTGAGCTCATCAAAGACGCTTAGGGCGGACAAGCTGACCGATCTCATAAGGATTGGATGCGACGAGGCTGAGGTGGAGTTGGAGTTCGGGAACGGTTTGAAGGTGAGGAGGAGGGTAAAGAGAACGGGAAAGGGTTACTACAGCTACTATTACGTGAACGGCAAGAGCGTCAGCTATTCCGAGGTCGAGAGGGTTATAGAGGATCTCGGACTGAACAACGATCACAACGTGGTGATGCAGGGGGACGTGACGAGGATAGCGGAGATGAGTCCCGTCCAGAGGAGGAAGATAATAGACGACATAGCGGGTATATCGGAGTTCGACGAGAAGAAGGAGAAGGCTTTGCAGGAGTTGGAGGTCGTCAGGGAGAACATAGAGAAGCTGGAGGCGGTGATAGCGGAGGTCACCAACAGACTTCAATCCCTCAGAAGGGACAGGGAGGAGGCTCTGAGGTACAAGGCGCTTTTGGAGGAGAGGGAGAGGTTGCAAAGGTGTCTGGTAGCCCACAGATATCTGAGGCTCGAGGAAAGGAGGAGGACGCTTGAAGCAGAGATCGAAAGCCTTGAGAGGGAGAAGGACGAGTTGGCGAGGAGGATCGTGAAGATAAATCTCAAGCTTCAGGATCTAAACTCAAAGGCGGGTGAAATTTCCGAAAAGATAGCGAGAATGGGCGACGTTAGGCTTAAGGAGATTCAGAGGGAGATCTTGGAGATAAACTCCGAACTCGAAGCTATAAGGAGATCGGAGAGGATATACGAGGAGGAGATAAGGAAACTGGAAGAAGACAGAATGAGAACCTTGCTGAGCGTTTCCAAACTCAAGGAAGAGTTGGAAAGGACGGAGAGGGAGATAGAGGATCTGATAGTTCAAAAGGCGAGCGTCGACGAAGTCGTAAACGAACTGTTTGGGAGGATGGAGGAGATAAGGGGTAGGCTCGATAGGCTCGGGGAGGAGTACAGGAGACTCAACGAGGAGATGGAGGAGAGGAGGAGAAGGTACGAGGAGTTGGAGAGGAAGAGGAACGATCTGATAAGGGAGAGGGACAGGTTGCTTGAGGCGTTGAGGAGAATAGGGATGGAGATAGACGACCTCGAACTCGAGAGGGAGAAGATAAGGATAGAGGGGCTGTTCGAGGAGTTGAAGAGAAAGAAGGAGGAGCTCGAAAGGAAGAAAAAGTTGCTAAAGGCTCTGGTGGACAGGAGGAACGAAACGGACAGGAGGATATTTTCTCTAAGGGACGAGCTCGCGAAGTTGGAGGAGGAGATCAAGGGGAAGGAGATAGAGCTCACGAAGGTTAGGACGGAGCTATCGACCGTGGAGAGGTTCTCCAAAGCTGTCGAAATAATATTGGAGGCGAAGGAGAGGGGAATCCTGAAGAACGTTTACGGAACCGTCGCCCAGCTGGGGGAGGTGGACGAGGAGTTCGCCCTCGCGTTGGAAATAGCTGGAGGTAACGCCTTGCAGTTCTTGGTAGTCGAAACGGAGGACGATGCGGTGGAGGCGATAAAGTACTTGAAGAGGGTCGATGGGGGTAGGGCGAGCTTCATACCTCTCAGCAGGATAAGGAGGTTCAGGGTAAGCCTCGATCCTTCGGTTTTGAAGGAGGAGGGCGTCGTGGATTATGCGGTGAACCTCGTCAAGTGCGATGAGAAGTTCAGACCGGTCTTCGAATTCGTTTACAGGGACACGCTCGTCGTCGATAACGTCGACACCGCGAGGAGGCTGATGGAGGGGAGGAGGATAGTTACCCTCGACGGTGACTTGATAGAGAAGAGCGGGGTCATGACGGGAGGTAGCGTTCAGAGGAAGAAGAGCGGTATTTTGCTCTCAAAGGAGCTTTTGAATAAAGAAAGCAGGCTCAAGGAGGAGATAGAGAGGCTCAGAGAGAGGAAGGAGGTGCTGATGGACGAGCTTAAGAGGGAGGAGAATCTAAGGAGATCGGTTCAGGCGGAGATAGACGAGCTCAATTCCGTGGTAGGAGAGCTTTCGAGCCAAATATCCGCCTTGGAGTCGAGGATAGAGGAGTACGAGAAACTGCTCGATTCGATAAAGCTGAAGCTCAACGAGAAGAGGGTGGAAATGGGGGAGATATACTCGAAGGCGGAGAGGGTGGAGGAGGAACTGAAGGCGGTTGAAGAGGAGATTTCGAGGGTTAGGGAGGAGATAAAGGGTCTCGAGAGGAAAATCAGGGGGAGCGAGGTGGAGAGGTTAAGCGGGGAGCTCGAAAGGGTTAGGGAGGAGTATTCGAGGAACAGGGAGATACTGATGGGAATCGAGAGCAGGTTGAAGAACGCCGAGCTCAGGAGGGAGCAGATCCTCAAGGCGATTTCGGAAAAGGAGGACGAGATTGGAAGGATAGAGAGAAGGATAACCGAAATAAGGGAGGAGATCGAGAGGGGGAGGGAGAGGGAGGGAAGGCTTAGAAGGAGGCTTGAAGAGCTCAGCAGGATCGAGGAGGAGGTTAGCGAGGAGGCCAAGAGGCTCAGGGAGGAGAGGGATAGGATCCTCGAAGAGATAAGAAGGCTTGAGGCGGAGAGGTCGAGGGCGGAATTCGGTGTAAGGAGTTTGGAAGAGAGGATTGGGGCGAAGAAGGGCGAGCTTGAGAGGGTTAAGGAGGAGCTCGATGGTATGGAGAGGGTGGAAGTCGAGGATCTACCACCGCTCGACGTCGTGGAGAGGAGGCTTGGGGAGGTGGAATCCCAGCTTTCGGAGTTTGGAGACGTGAACATGAAGGCTGTTCAGGAGTACGAGGAGGTGAAGGCGAGGAGGGACGATCTGATGGAAAAGAAGGCGGTGCTCGAGAAGGAGAGGGCGGAGATAATCGAGAGGATAAGGAGGTACGAGAGGATGAAGAGGGAAGCGTTCTTCAAGGTCTTCAACGCTGTAAACGAGAACTTCAAGGAGATAGTTAAGGAACTTGCCAACGGGGAGGGAGAGCTTTATTTGGACGGTAACGACCCGTTCAAAAGCGGACTGCACATAAGGTTCAGGCCTTACGGCAAGAGGGTTCAGAAGCTTGAAGCCATGAGCGGTGGTGAGAAGAGTTTGGCGGCGCTCGCGTTCATATTCGCCATTCAGAGGTTTAAGCCCGCTCCATTTTATGTTTTCGACGAGGTCGACATGTTTTTGGATGGTGTGAACGTCGGTAGGGTAGCCAAGATGATAAAGAGGCTGTCTAAGGATGCCCAGTTCATCGTGGTTTCGCTCAGAAAGCCTATGCTCGAAATGGCGGATGCAGTAATAGGGGTAACGAGGGGTGAGGACTCATCGATGGTGACGGCGATCCGATTGAGATAATAGTGGACATGGCCAAGAAGGGTGAAATCGATCCTTGGAACGTCGATGTAGTTGAGTTGGCGGACAAGTTCCTCAGGAAGGTTGAGGATCTCAGATTTTCTGCGAGGGTTCTGCTTTACGCTGCTATTCTGCTTAGAATGAAGGCCGAAGTTCTCGTGAGCGAGGCCATCGTGGAGGAAGAGGAGGACTTTGAGGTGGAGAGCGTTCAGATCGATCTCGACGTTCCCGAGGAGGTGGAGGTCAGGGTCAAGAGGCCGAAGAGGTACACGACCTTGCAGGAACTGATAAGGGAGTTGAGGAAGGCTGAGAAGATAGCGTTGAGGAAGAGAAGGGTTAGGAAGAGGGTGGAGAGGGTATGCGACGTCATGGAGGTTCCCCACGAGGAGGACATAGAGGAAACGATAGAGAAGGTTTACGAGGAGATTTCGAGAGAAATTGGCCCCGTTTCATTTTTCAAGCTAACGAGAGGTTTCGACGCCGGAAAGAAGGTTTCTTACTACGTTTCCATCCTACACTTGGCCTACAGGAGGAAGGTCGAGATAGAGCAGGAGAGGTTTTACGAAGATATAAAAATCCGCCCGCTCAGCTGATCCCATGGATGTGGTCAGGATCGTCGAGGCCATCCTGTTCTCCGCGACCGATCCCCTCTCACCCCTCAGCATAGCGAGAATGGCCAAGATCAGCGTTAAGGAGGTTCAATCCGCTTTAAACAAGCTCATCGAGGAATATTCGTCGAGGGATACGGCGATAGAGATCGTGAGGATAGGGGATCGCTACATCATGAGAGTTAAGCCGGCATATCAGAAGTACGTTGGAAGGTTTGTGGAGAGCGAGCTCGACAGGGGTTGCCTCAGAACGCTCGCGATGATTGCTGTTAATCAGCCGATAGAGTTAAGCAAATTGGCGAAGATGAGGGGAAATCGTTGCTACGAGCACGTTAAGAGGCTCGAAGAGCTCGGGCTGATAAAGGCGGAGAAGAAGGGTAGAACGAAGATCCTAACCACGACCAAGGATTTCGCCGTTTACTTTGGCCTGAATACGGATGATCCGGAGGAGATCAAGAGATTGCTCAAGTCCGATCTGACTGGGTTTTTACGATAAGCAACAAACGGAACGTGGGCAATCGCTATAAAGTCGTAGCGATAACTACTACATGTTATGATAGTTACTGAGAACCTGAAGAAGAGGTTCGGGAACTTCTGGGCGTTGAAGGGTGTCAGCTTCAGGGTTGAAGAGGGAGAAACTTTCGCATTTCTCGGCCCGAACGGGGCGGGGAAGAGCACGACCGTTCACATCCTTACCACTCTGCTCAAGCCCACGAGCGGGAGGGCGATCGTGGCGGGTTACGATGTCGTTAGAGAGCCCAAGGAGGTGAGGAGGAGGATAGGGGTTGTCTTTCAGGATCCGAGCTTGGACAGGGATCTAACCGCGTACGAGAACATGCTTATCCACGCGGGAGTTTACGGGATAGACAGGCCGAGGATAAACGAGCTCCTCGAATTCGTCGGGCTTGGGGACTTCAGGGACGTCGTTGTTAGGAGGTTCAGCGGGGGAATGCAGAGAAGGCTCGAGATCGCGAGGGCACTCCTACACGAACCCGAGGTTCTGTTCTTGGACGAACCTACGATAGGCTTGGATCCACAAACGAGGGAGAAGATCTGGAGGCTTCTCGAATCTCTGGACGTTACGATATTCCTGACCACGCACTACATGGAGGAGGCGGAGAGGCTCGCCGACAGGGTGGCGATAATCGACGGAGGGAGGATAGTGGCGATGGGGAGCGTAGATGAGCTTAGGGGTATCGTTGGAGGGGAGGTGATATACGTTAGGGCGAGCGGTGATCTCGGACTGGGGGAGAGGCTTTCCGACGGAAGGATTAAGATAGAGGTGGACAGGGCGGTGGAATTCCTCCCCAAGCTTTTCAAACTTGCGGAGGAGAGGGGCGTGGAGATAACGGAGATCGAGTGCAGAAGGCCGACGCTGAACGATGTGTTCCTTCACATAACCGGAAGGGAGATCAGGGAGGACGGAGGGGATTGGATTAAGTCCGCCATAGCGAGGAGGTTGAGGGGATGAGAGCGTTTCGGACGATGGTTTACAGACAGTTGAAGAGGTTCTTCAGGGCGAAATCGAGGGTCGTGGGATCCGTAAGCAACTCCTTGGTTTGGTTGCTCTTCTTCGGCTTGGGGTTCAGCGGGATGGTTAGGGGATACATGGAGATCCTCGCCCCCGGAGTGTTCGCCATGACAATCTTCAACCACTCTCTGATGAGCGGGATCAGCGTGATATGGGACAGGGAGTTCGGATTCCTCAAGGAGGTTCTCGTCGCTCCCGCGTCGAGGAAGGAGAGCATAGCGGGGAGGATATTCGGGGATTCTATCGTTGCGATAATTCAGGGAGTTCTCATCCTCCTCCTCTCGTTCGCCCTCGTTAGGATGGATCCTTTGGGCGTTATTCCGTCCATAGTCTTGGGATTCATGCTTGCCGTAGCCTTTTCGAGCTTGGGGGTTTACGTGGCGATGAAGATGAGGAGCATGGAGGGATTTCAGATGATAATCAGCCTGCTAATGCTACCGATAATATTCCTGAGCGGTGCCCTGTTTCCGCTCGAAGCGATGCCGGGTTGGATGAGATGCGTAGCTTACGCGAATCCCATGACCTACGCGGTGGACGGGGCGAGGTTCTACCTGACCCACAGAAGCTACGTCCCTCCGACGATCGATTGGATAGCCCTGTTCGTTTTCTCCGTCGTTATACTGTTCATAGCTACGATCTCGTTCGAGAGGGAGACCATCGAATGATTATTTATTCCTCGGGAATAACTCGGAGCATGGAGCCGATAAGGATAGTGACTCCCCCTCTCATGGCCAACGCATACCTCCTGCTCGGCGAAAGGCCAAGCCTGATAGATTGCGGAGGAGACTCCTCCTTCATAGTTAGGGCTGTAAGCAAACACGTTAATCCTAAGGAAATCGAGTTCGTATTCCTAACGCATTCTCACTTCGACCACGCGATGGCTTGCGTCGATCTTAAGCGTTGGTTCGGATGCAAGGTGGCGATGCACGAGAAGGAGTTCGAGTTGCTCAAGAGCGGTTATACGCTCTTCGGCTATCGATTTTACGTCGAGCCGGACGTAGTTCTGAGGGGAGGGGAGGTGTTCGATCTTGGCGGGATCGAGCTTGAGGTCATCCACACCCCCGGCCACACTCCGGGAAGCGTATGTTACTACGAACCCGATAGGAGATGGCTCTTCAGCGGGGATACCGTCTTCGCCCACGGTGCTTTCGGGAGGGTGGATCTGCCCGGAGGAAATGCATTCGAACTGATGGAATCGCTCAAAAGGCTTGCGGAGTTAGAAGTCGAAAGGCTCTATCCGGGGCACGAGGA
>CAZQJR010000112.1:0-6777 GCA_964592825.1 uncultured archaeon
CGATCTGGCGTTCGAACTATCGCCCATCCCCGCGATCGTTTCCTACGTTTACCCCTATCTCAAGAGGTTCACCTGCCTCTGCCATTACGTCTTGGGATTGAACTTGGCCTTCGCCCCCCTCGGAGGATGGATAGCGGTCACTGACTCCCTAACCCCAAAGGATTGGCCGATAATTCTCCTCAGCTTGGGCGTGATGTTTTGGGTTGCTGGATTCGACATAATATACGCCCTTCAGGACGTGGAGTTCGACAGGAGAATGGGTTTGCACTCCATCGGCGCTCACTTCGGAGTAAAGACAGCGTTGATCGTTTCTCCCCTAAACCACCTAATCTTCTTCGCTCTGACTTCGATTTCCCTGCTCAAGCTCGTCGGTTACGCATCTATCGTCGGTTTGGCGGCGATAGCTCTGTTGCTCCTTTACGAGCATAGGGTGGTGAGGACGGAGTTCAACGAGAAAAGTGTCCAAATAGCGTTCTTTTACTCTAACGCAGCTATAAGCGCAGTTCTGCTTACGACAATCGTTTTCAGCGTAGCGCTTTCCTTATAGCCCTTTCCATCGCCATCATGTGGATGTTTCCAGCCTTGTGTATCCCTCCTCCCCTTCCCCTCGACGCGAGGCACGGGTAGAGTTGGGCGTACAGCCCCGCCTTGGTCGGAGCGCTCTCCACCGACTCCCCCCTAAGCTTTTCGGCCACGAAGTACGTCGCACCGCACGGGGCGGATCTCCTTACCCTCACGTCCCCGAGCCTGAAGTCGTCGTCTATCTCCACCTCGAACTCCGGTATTCCGAACTTTTCGAAGAACTCGCACCCCCTCAACAGCTTGGAGCAGCACACGTCCCCCACGAGCACCTTCACCTTTCCCCTCCTCCTGAGGAATCCGTAGTTCCCGGCTATTATTACCACCTTCACCCCGCTCTCTTCCGCCCTCTTCACAATATCCGCGTTGACGTTGGGGTGGAAAGCGTGGCTGAATATGAGGTCGGATTCGAAGAGCTCGTCCGGAAGATCGAGTTCGTCATCGAGTACGGGCGGAAGATCGGGGGACAATCGATAAACGTATATATCGAAGTACCTCGATATCGTTTTGGCGAAGACGTATCGGGATTCGTCTCCGATCACGATTCCGACCTTCACCGTTACGGGTTCTCTTAGCCGGACTTAACCTTTGTGATGTTGACATCTGTCTTGAGATCGGTATCGAAAAGCTTTAATTTTTTTGATCCTACGAATTTACATGGACGACCTTGAGGGTAAGATCCTCGACGTACTCAAGGACGCGGGCGTTCCGCTCGTGACTTCCGAGATAGCGGAGAAGCTAAACGTTGACAGGAGGGTGGTGCTCAGAAGGCTTCAAAGGTTGGCTATAGAGGGAAAGATAAAGGGTAGGAGGATAGACGCGGCGAACGGAATCTGGATCTGGTGGCTTTAGGGAAAAATTATAAATGGGTCTGTTCTTACATCTATCGGGGTGTCGAACGATGATAGACGCGATACTCGGCGGTGAAGTGATAAAGACCGCCACCAAAGCCATAGTTTCCCTCGTGAGCGAGGCGAGGTTTCACTTCAGGGACGAGGGTTTGCACAGCAGGGCGGTGGATCCCGCGAACGTGGCGATGGTCATAGTGGACATACCGAGGGAATCCTTCGAAGCCTACAGGATAGATGAGGAGAAGACGATAGGAGTTGATGTGAACAGGGTTTACGATATCCTCAAGACCGTGAAGAAGAAGGATCTCGTCGAGCTCAAGGTGGAGGACGAGAGTCACATGAAGATAAAGTTCGGGAGCGTCGAGTACACGGTGGCGTTAATAGATCCCTCCGCCATAAGAAAGGAGCCGAAGATTCCTGAACTCGATCTACCGGCTAAGATCGTATTGGATGCGGGGGAGTTCAAGAAGGCAATACAGGCTGCGGACAAGATAAGCGATCACGTGGTTTTCAGGAGCGACGAAACCGGATTTTACATAGAGGCCGAAGGCGACATAGATAAGATAACCTTCCACATGGGTGAGATGGAGCTCATCGAATTCAACAAGGAGTCCGCGAGGTCGATGTTCTCCGTTGAGTATCTGAAGGAGTTCGTCAAGATCGCCTCGTCGGGCGACATACTCACGATATACTTGGGCAACAACTACCCGGTCAGGCTGATATTCGACGTTGCGGACGGGAGGCTAAAGGTCGAGTACATCCTCGCCCCAAGAATCGAGGCTGAATGAGGCCGTTTTTACCAATACTACCCTTTTTGGCCAAGTATCCGTTCCTCAGAGTTGCGGATAGATTTCTGAAGTTCGAGTTCGGAGACGTTGATCTGGATTCCGACGAGGAGCCCGTATCGACGGCGAGAAAGCTCGGGATCGAGATCGTCGAGCACGTGCTCGAGGGAAAGGAGCATCCGGTATTCGAGGAGGTAAGGAAGATCAGGTTCGACTTCCTCTGCGATGAGTGCGAGGTTAAGGAGTGCAGGGAGAAGGCCAAGGACGAGTTCGAAGTTTTCGTTTACTGCACGTATCCCGCCCGAGACATTAACCTGAAGAGGGTGGAGGGTCTGGCGAGGAAGATGGTTCTCGCCTACGTGTTCTCGAGGATCGCCGTTTCAAAGTTAAGCGAAGCTCAGAGAAGAAAGTTCGCAGTTAGGGAGGCGAGGAGGTACAGAGAGATGCTTGAGGATGAGGGCGAGGGATTCCTGAAGTACTTGGCCAACGACCTCGGGATAGGGGTTAAGGTGCGTGACGACGTTTTCAAGGTTGACGTCGCTGACTATCTGAGGGGCGCCGTCAGGATAAAGGCCGACGCTTGGAAGCTCGTGAACAGGTGGCTCGACGGAGGTTACGTTTTTCTCAGTAAGAGGGAGTTCGTAAGGCTGATTGAGGAATATCTGAGGAGGAGACTCGAGGAGAAGGTCGGGCTGGATGCGAGGATCTCCGTTAGGGTTAGGGAGAAGTGGGATGAGGAGATAAGGGGGATGGGGGTGAGGGTCGAATGCTATCCGCCGTGCATGAAGAGGATACTCGCGGATCTGAACAGGGGCGTAAACGTCCCGCACACGGCGAGGTTCGCCATAGCTTCCTTCCTACTCAACATAGGTATGGGAGTGGATGACGTCGTAAGGATATTCAGAAACGCACCGGATTTCGACGAGGAGAAGACGAGGTATCAGGTGGAGCACATAGCCGGAATGAGGGGTAAGGGCGAAGAATACGTGTGTCCCTCCTGCGAGACCATGAGGAGCTACGGAAACTGCTACCCAGACGAGGGCTGTGAGGGGGTGGGACATCCTATAAGGTATTACAGGAGATGCGTTACTCGAACATGCTCTCGGTGAAGTATACCTCTATTCCTCCCCTCCTTATCCTGTACGGTCTGACGGTCGGATCGAAGTCGCTCCCCCTCATCTTCTTTATCCTTATCCCCCTTACCGTTCTCCCCTTGACGTCGTAGGTTAGGAGTTCGAAGACTCCGCTGACTATGAAGTCCTCCGCCCCTTCCTCCCTCCTTTGGGTGGTAATCAACGTAGTAACGTTGAACTTCCTAAGCATGGTGCACAGGCTCAACACCTCCCTCCTGTACTCCACCTCGCTCTTCGAAGCCACTTCGAGCATGGTTATCGGATCTATGACCACTCTGCTCGGTTTAATCGACTCTATCTTGGACTCCAACGCGGATTTCAACCCCTGAACGTCCGGAACGAGATTCTCGAAGAACATGTTCCCGAATATGCTCAAATCCCCCGTGGGAGACGCGTCTATAAGGTGGAAGTTGTCCATCGAGAGATCCAAACCCAAAAGCTCCATGTTCTCCAAAACCTCATCCCCGGACTCCTCGAGGGTTACGTAAACCACGTTCTCTCCTCTCCTCGCCCCTTCAAGCAAAAACTGAATAGAGAATATGGTTTTTCCGCTTCCGGCGCTCCCCTTAACGAGATAAGTTCTGTTGGGGATCAGACCCCCTCCCAACATCTCGTCCAAACCTCTGATGCCCGTCGGGATCCTCATGTCCTTCACCCGTAGTAATCATTATGATTGTTAGCCATTTATAAACGTTTGTATGAAGGAGGTTGTCGTGGCTTGGGGACACGAGAACGTGACCGCGAATCACAGAACTACGCTCGAGATAACCAAGGAACGGCATCTGACTCCGAGGGGGGACTGCATAATCGGAGTAAGGGCGAACAAGTCCGTGTCCGAGCTCGACGAAAGGATAAAGGCTTGGCTGCGGGAAGGGAAGGGTGTGAAGATAGAGATAATCCTGCCGCAGTACGGGCTCAAGGACGTAATCTTCGCCTACGGATCGAGCGGGCTTAGCTTCAGACACAGGAGCGATATAGTTGTGAGAAAGAGCGATTTTGTTTGCGACAGAACGCTTGCGATCAGGTCGAACAAGGCGGCGAGGGATATAGACAGGGAGATAGTCGAAATGCTGAAGGATCCCGAGACCGAACTGCTATTCGTGATCAAAAGAATATAGCCTCTTCCTTATCTCGTCCCTTAGAATAAAGCAAGTTTCGAGCTCTTCCCCGGCAATCCTCTGAAGCTCTTTCTCCTTATCCCCTATCCTCCTCAGCACCCTGTCGCAGAGAAAGTTCACGCATATCACCTCCCTCGCCTTAAGCCTGCAACCGTTCTCCCCGCAGAAGAAGCATAGATCCTCCCTGTACCTCCTTTCCGGCAACTCCACGCCCATGAGGAGGTTTATCAAAAGTATTTCGACGTCGTACTCATCCTCGACCCACCTCTTGCAGCAGCTTCCGACCTCCATCGCGCACTCCCTGCAGACCTCCGTCACCCCTATTTCCCTCATGTAACTCCAAGTCCTCTCTACAGCCCTTTCCAGCCTGTTGATTAGCTCGGATATCCTATCGTCCCTCAGAAGTCTTTCCCCGTAGAGATCGTAAAGTTTCCTCGCCTTCTTAATTCTCTCCTCCACCCCCATCGAGTCGCAGAAACAGATTTATGCTGAAATATGTTGCCGTTGTTGCTTGCATGCTCGGTGATATCCTCGCGTTGTTTTCGGCGTTCTGTTGGGCGCTTAACGGGGTCGTGTACAAACTCGGACTGAGATACGGGGACGTGGTTACGGCCAACTTCGTCAGGGTTACTCTCACGGCGACGGGATTCGTGACGATAATGCTGTTAAAGGGCGAACTCTTCGAAATTCTGACCGATACCCCTCCGAGGATATGGGTTCTGGTGTTTATATCGGCAATCTTCGCGTTCTTCGTAGGTGACATGCTCTACATGGAGTCCATAAGGAGGTGCGGGGTTTCGAGAGCCGTTCCGATCTCGTCAACCTATCCCCTCTTCGTGTCCCTCTGGAGCGCCCTCCTGTTTGGAAGGATAGAACCCAACGTCGTAGTGGGTGCTGCGCTGATAGTCATTTCGATAAGGCTCGTGGTGGGAGGGGAGGGTAGGAGGGATTTCGGAGGATACGCCATGGCGCTGGGCGGGGCTGTATTTTGGTCGTTCAGCATAACGATAGTTAAAACTCTCACGTCCTACCTTCCTCCCGAAGCCATAGCGGGATTCAGGTTCGCGATGGTGTCCGTTTTGCTCCTTCCCTTCGCCTTGAGAAGGGATTTCGATCCAAAGTGCGTCAAGTGGATGTCCTTATCGAGTCTTATCATGATCTCGGGAAACTACGCCTTCGTTTTTGCCCTCAGCATTTCTTCCGCCACCGTTGTCTCCACGCTATCCTCTCTCTACCCCATACTGGCTCAGTTCTTGGCGATGGGCGTTAGGGAGAGGGTTACGGTAAGGGTGATCTTAGGAACTGTCCTCGCGGTCTTGGGCGTGGCTTTAACAACATTAATAACCTTTTAGGTGGAGTTTAAATTCGAATGCTGAACGTACTCGTAGGCTCGGTTGCCGTGTGCATTGGCGTTTGGGGTTACAGCACCGAGATAGACGAATACCTAACTGACTTGGATGCAATCCGAGCGTTTTCGTTCCTCTTCGTAGCTCTCGCGATCGAATTCCTCGTTCATGCATTGACTTTCGGCGATCCTAAACTTCACGCGATCGTGCACGATCTGATGGCTCTTACCGTTTCCGTCGGCGGATACTGGGGAATAAGGCTGATGAGGGGAAGGTTGAGCGAGGACGCCTTGAAGGAGATGATCGTTTACGTTGCTGTGGTTTGGCTCTTGGGGAGGAACGTCGAGGTTTCCGACTATCCGTCCGTTTACTATGTCCTCGTAATCGTGTCCTTGATCATAGCGGTTACGACCTTCTACGTTTTCTTCAAGGTAAGAAGTATGAGGGCGTTCTTCATGGTCGAAAGCAGGCTCATAAAGGGTGGATACTTCGTAGTCGCCCTCATAGGTCTTTCCGCCGTCGAGACGGACTGCATGGTTCCCATAATCCTATCAGCGATCGTTGAAGTATACGTTCTGTACCTAATCGTCAAGCTCGCAGAACCCTTCGTGATTCGACGATAACGATACATTTATTAAACCCCTATTAAACAGCATTTAAAATGACAATTTGGGGGGATGGTTATTTTAATAGAGGTTAGATTTCACGGGAGAGGCGGGCAAGGTGTAGTGACCGCCGCAGATCTGCTCGCTGTTGCGGGGTTCAAGGAGGGCTATTGGACGCTTTCATTCCCCATGTTTGGTGCAGAGAAGAGAGGGACGCCTGTCGTTTCCTACCTCAGGATCTCCGACAAGCCGATAGTGGAGAGGGACGAGATATACTACCCGAACTACGTCGTCGTCCTCGATCCCACCGTTATAGGCCCCGTTAGAGTTGAGGCGGGGATAAAGGAGAACGGGATGATA
>CAZQJR010000113.1:0-26343 GCA_964592825.1 uncultured archaeon
CATCCTCCTCAAATCCGTTCCCAAGAGCTTGGACGTGTAGAATTCGACGTAAACCTCATCGGCCCTCCTAACGATTTCAAGCCCCCTGCACGATATGTCCCTCTCATCCCAAAGCCCCAACCCAACGAGCAATAGCATGGCCTCAGGTGGGGGGGAGTGTTCTTAGACCTTCCGTTAACGATTTTAAACCTTCCCGAGATCCCAGAAATCGATGGACTTGGTACAGCAGATCAGGAAGCTTGAGGAGGAGATAAAGAGGACGCCCTACAACAAGGCGACGGAGCACCACATAGGCAGGCTTAAGGCGAAGCTTGCGAGGCTGAGGGAGGAGTTGGAGAAGGCGAGGGCTAAAAAGAGCGGTACCCAGCAATTCGCGATAAAGAAAGAAGGAGACGCGACGGTCGTTTTGGTCGGATTCCCGTCCGTGGGGAAGTCCACCCTCCTAAACGCCCTGACGGGTGCGAAGAGCGAGGTGGCGGACTACGATTTCACTACCCTAAAACCCGTCCCGGGGATGCTCGAATACAAGGGGGCGAGGATCCAGATAGTCGACGTTCCGGGAATAATAGAGGGAGCTTCGAAAGGAAGGGGGAGGGGCAGGGAGGTTCTTTCGATGGTTAGGAACGCGGACATGATTCTAATAGTGACCGACGTGTTCAACCTCCACCAGATAGACGTTATAAAGAGGGAGCTCTACGAGGCCGGGATAAGGCTCGACCAAAAGCCTCCAGAAGTGGTCATAAGGAAGAGGGAGAGGGGTGGAATAAAGATAACGTCCACAGTTCCGTTATCTCTCGACGAGAGGACGATAGTGGAGGTTCTGAAGGAGTACAGGATACACAACGCGGAGGTGATAATAAGGGAGGACGTCACCATAGACAGGCTGATAGACGCGGTGTTGGGAAACAGGGTTTACGTTCCGTCCTTGACGGTGGTAAACAAGATAGACCTCTACGAACCGGAGGATCTGCCCGAAGACGTGATTCCGATCTCCGCGGAGAAGAGGATAAACTTGGACGTTCTCGTTGAGAGGATGTACGAGAAGCTCGAGTTCATAAGGATATACCTGAAACCTCCGGGGGGCAAGCCCGATTACGACGAGCCTCTGATAATGAGGAGGGGAGCCACGGTAGCGGACGTGTGCAGACGCTTGCATAGGGGAATGCTGGAGAGCTTCAGATACGCGAGGGTTTGGGGGAAGTCCGTGAAGTTCGACGGGCAGAGGGTGGGATTGGATCACGTGCTCGAAGACGAAGACGTGCTCACGATTTACGCCTGAGCCTCAGATGCCTTGCGACCTCCTCGAGGTCTTCGTCGTTCTCGAAGTAGAGGGTTTTTACAGCGAACATCGAAGGCCTCTTTAGCTTAAGCCTTATGACCCTGTTCTCGTAATCGACCTCGAACCCCTCAACGTTCGACAGGGGGGTTTTGAACGGTTTGTAAACTATCTCGTCGTTCAGGTAGTAATACCTCGGCTTTCCGAGAGTTATCACCGTGTACAGAAATATCATCAGCAGGAAAATCGAAAGCACGAGGAGGGTCGAGTACACGTCGGCTCCGGAATATATCTTGTAGATCGAATACAGAAACCCAACCAGCGCTATGACGGAACAAAACGTCAGCCACTTCTTCTTCGCTATGGGATTTCTCACCGCCCTATATACCCAGAACACGACCACCCTGATGTCGGGTAACATTTAACGTTTACGAAACGGCAAAAGATTTTTATCTGCTCGGACGCTTGCTAACGTCGATGAAGGTCAGGGACATCATGACCAAAGACGTGATCTACGCCACCCTTCCGAACAACAGGAGGTTCGTTCTCGAACTGTTTAAGAAGCACGGCATATCCGCGGTTCCCGTTTTAAAGGACGGAAAGGTCGTCGGAATAGTTACGAGGAAGGACATACTCAGGAAGATCGAGGAGGATCAACTCGCCCTTCTCATGACCCCCGATCCCGTAACCGTGAACGCCGACGACGACGTAAGGAAGGTCGTAGAGATCTTCATGACCAACCCGTTCCACAGGTTGCCCGTAGTTGAAAACGGGAAGCTCGTAGGCATAGTGACGGTTAAGGATCTTATCAAGCTCATAGCGGATTTGGGGATAGACGAACCAGTTAAGAAATTCATGAGCACGTCCGTGGTTTGCGTTTGGGAGGAGACCCCGCTCAACATAGTGGGAGAGATAATGAGGCTTAGCAACTCCGAAATTTGTCCTGTAATAGATTCCAACGCTCAGCTAGTGGGGATCGTGGACGAGAAGATCATGCTCACCGAAACGCTGATAGAGGAGTTCATAGAACAGACACAGTATTCATCGTCGAGCGACACGGACGACGCTTGGACTTGGGACGGGATAAGGGATTACGCGGTGAAGTATTTCGAGATAAGCGTGGTGAAGTTGCCGAAGGAGGCGGTTAGGAAGTACATGAAGGAGCCCGTGTTCGTTTACCCTCAAACGTCGGTGAGCAAGTGCGCCAAGCTGATGATAAAGCACGACGTCGATCACATGCCCGTTCTGGATTCGAGGGAGAGGTTGATGGGTATAGTGAACGACAAGGACATAATAAGGGCTCTGCTCGATCACATCTCGTCCTCCAAAACTCCCTCGAGCTCCGAATAAATTTCCTCTATTTTTTCCACGTTCTCCGAATCCCAGTATCCCCTTCTGTTTGCTTCGAGCAACCTCCTCGCTATCTCCTCAATTGCGTGTGGATTGTTCTTCAAAAACCACTCCCTCATCCCGTCGTCGAGAACGAACCTCTCCGCTATTTCATCGAACATCCACTCCTCAACCGCATCGGCGGTGGCCTGCCACCCGAATAGGTTGACCACCTTCTTCATCATGTCCCCCGCCCCCTTGTACCCGTGTCTCATCATCCCCTCCACCCACTCCTCGTTCAGCAAGGTCTTCCTCACGACCCTCTCCACCTCCTCCCCCGCATCGACGATCTTGCACCTCTCGGGATCCCTCGTATCACCTATCAGAACCTTCGGCATCCTTCCCGTCACCGTCTTGACCGTCAACGCCAATCCCCCCTGAAACGCGTAAGGACAATCGTCGTCCAACACGTCCCACTCGTCGGTGTAGTGATTCCTAACCACCGCGGAAACTTCCTTCAAACCCTTCAGGAACTCCTCCCTCGCCTCTACACCGAAGCAATCCTTTCCGTAAGCGTAACATCCCCACCTAACGTAGATTTCAGCCAACTCTTCCTCCTTCTCCCACATGGACGAGTTTATGGCGTGGTTGACGCCCGCACCGTAGCTCCCGGGTTTGTCCCCGAAGACCCTGTGCCTCAACCCTTCGAGAAAGTGCTTCCTCACGAAGTTCATCTCCGTCGGCTCTTCGAGCTTCGCCACCTTCGTAACCGCCTCGTCTATGAGCTCCACGAGGTTCATGAAGGTGTCCCTGAACAGACCGCTTATCCTAACGATCACGTCCACCCTCGGCCTGCCCAACTCCTCGAGCGGTATCACCTCCAGCCCGACCACCCTTCCCCCCTCCCAAACCGGCTTGACGCCCAAGAGGTAGAGGATCTCCGCTATCTGCTCTCCGTCCGTGTTCATGGGATCGCTACTCCACTCGACGAAGGCCACTGTTTCAGGATACCGTCCGTCCTCCTCGAGCATCTTCTCCAAGAGCTGTTCCGCCAACCTCTTCCCGACGTCCCACGCAGTCTTCGTGGGGATCGCACGGGGATCGACGGAATAGAAGTTAAACCCGGTCGGTATCGCCTCTATCCTTCCCCTCGTAACGTCCCCCGACGCGGACGGCGGGACGAACCTGCCCTCCAAAGCCCTGAGCAGATTCTCCATTTCCCTTATCCCCTCGAGCCTCCTCTTCGCCTCCTCAAAGCTCACGCCGCACTTCTCCGCTATTATCCCCGCGAACTCGTCCACGTTCCTCAGCCTCCCGAATACGTGAAGGCCGACGTTGAACAGAGAGGAGTTCTGCTCCTCTATCTTTGCATGAAGTTCTCTGAGATCTTTGAACTCGAACCTGTACTTTTTGGCGAGCTCCTCCACCCTCCTCCTCGCCACCTCCATCTGCCCCCTCAACCCCCTCTCCTCCGCCCTGAAGTATTCCTCCAAAGCGGTTTCGAGATCTTCGTACCTCCTCGATCTCCTCATAGGAGGCGGGAGGTGATCGACTATCGTCGAGTATCCCCTCCTCTTCGCCTGAGTTCCCTCCGCCGGGTTGTTGACGATGTATATGTAGACGTTGGGTATCGATTTAAGGCAGACGTCCGGATAACAGTTCTCGCTCAACGCCACGCTCTTTCCCGGCAACCATTCGACGCTCCCGTGTTTTCCGACGTGAACGACTGCGTCGAAGTTTTCGACTATGAAGTCGTAGAAGGCGTAGTAACGGTGGGGAACGGGAAGGGTGGGGTCGTGAATGAGCCTGTGATACTCTTCGGGGTTCTTTATATCCGCCCTCATCGGCTGAACGGTTACGAAGACTTTACCGTACCACCTTCCCGGAATGCACACCTCCTCCGGATCCCCCCAAGTTTCCGTTATCTCCCTCCTAACCCTTTCGGGCAATTTATCCGGATCAGGGATCACCCTGACGGCGCATTCGGGGTCGGGATTCCACTCGCTCCTCCACCCGCAAACCTCAACCCTCTCCGGCACCACGACATCGTATCCCCTCTCCTTCATCGCCCTCAAAATCTCCCTCACGCTCTCGAATGTGTCGAGCCCCAAGGCGGTTCCCAAGTTCGCTTCGACGTTCCCTATGTCCGACTGGTGGAGAACTATCGCCACCCTCTTCTCGAAGTTCTTCTTCCTCCTGAGCCTAACCCACCTCACGACCTGCTCCGCAATCCTCCCGACCCTCTCCTTTACCGGCACCGCCTTAAGAATCTCCGCCGTCCTTATCTCACCTGAAAGAACCGTCGGGTTGATGACGCCGTTGAACTCGGGCAGGGCGACCGCCATCGATAGCGTCACGGGATTCAAACCCTTCTCGCTCCTCTCCCACTCCTCGGGCGAGTTGGCGTAGATCTCTATGGCGTTTATGACGGGAACGTCCAACCTCTCGAGCAACTCCATGTCCCAGCACACCCTGAAGTAGAGAGCCCAGACCAAAGCGGAGATAACGGGTTCTTCGGAGAAGAAGTACTTCGATATGGCTTCATCTACGCCGGGCATTCCCACGCTCTCGTCGGGGAAAGTCATCGTGAAGACCGGGATAACCCCCAGCCCCCTCTTCTCGATCTCTTCTATGAGAAGATCTATGTGCTCGGTGTTTCGATATACGTACCTCCCTCTGTAAAAGAGGATGCCGACCAAATCTTCCCTCTCACCGTACCAATTCAGATAGGATTCCAAGTCCGGAAAGAAACCGCCTTCGGGATGATAGATGCCGTTCCAAGGTAGGGGCTTTGGATCCTCCGCCTTGACGTCCTCGAAGTAGCTCGCGATCCTTAGAACGAAGTTCCTCAGATTTTCCAGACCGTCGTACGCGAGGTATCTGCTTAAGATCTCGTACTCCTCCCTTGAAACGCTCGAAAGGGAATCCACGCTCGATTTAAAGGCTACGAGAAACTTCGCCCTCTTCGCGAACTCCTCCTCCCAATCCCCCCTTCCCATCTGATTTATGACCGCAACGTCGTATTTCGAAGGATCGGGAAAGGAGTTCGTCCTGTTTACCTCCTGAACGCTCACGACATCGACCTTCACCCTCTCGTCGATCCCCCTCGTAGCTTCGATGAAGTGCTGGGAGTTCCAAGCCAGTATAAGTATGGATACCAACCTCGCACCCCCATCGATACATTTAAATCAAGTGATTTTGAGCGGGTATCAATGAAACTGAATAAATTTGTTCCGCTGTTGTTGATCTCCCTCCTACTGCTGGGATGCGCTCAAACCCAGAAGCCGGTCGGAGGAATTGTCAAGTACGCCAAGAACTTTCAGATCGAGATCCACGACGGATACAAGATACTCAAAGTCAAGGAGGACGGGGAGTGGAAGACCTACGTCCTCTACCACGACAAACCTCCGAAAGGTGTCAGGGGGATTCCGATCAAGATCCCGGTTCGCAGGCTCGTGGTGATGTCCTCCACCCACATAGCACAGCTCGAAGCTATAAACGGGACTTCCGCGGTCGTCGGGTTCATGTGGGGGCACAGGTACAAACTCTACTTCCCAGACGTTGTTAAGAGGATAGAGGAGGGGAAGATAGTAGATCTCGGCCCTCCGAGTTCTCCCGACTACGAGAAGCTCGTCGAGCTACATCCCGATCTCGTAGTGATATACGTCACGAAGGGGACGGAGAAGGTCAGGGAGAAGTTGAAGGAGTTGGGCATCCCCTACGTAGTCGACAGCGAGTGGCTCGAAACGAATCCCCTCGGCAGGGCGGAGTGGGTGAAGTTCTTCGGCGCTCTGCTCGACAAGGACAAACAGGCAAACGAATACTTCAACAGGATAGTCGAGAACGTGAAGAGGGTGGAGGAGAAGGTAAAAGGTCTCAAAAGGCCGAAGGTTCTTTGGGCTCTCGTTTGGAGGGGTAAGGTCTACGTTCCGAGGGGTAACAGCTACGTCGCCAACGAGATAAGGATGGCCGGAGGTAGCTACGTGTTCTCCTCCCTGAACGGAACGGGGAGCGAGATAATAAACATGGAGGATCTGCTCGCGAAGGGACAGGATGCGGACGTCTTCGTTTATCCGTCCTACTTCGTTAAGAGTCTCAAAGACGTAAAGAACGTTGATCCGAGGCTTGCGGAAATAAAGGCGTTCAAGGAGAGGAGGGTTTACAACATAACTCCGGACTACTGGCAACTCGGCCTGCTCCACGCGGACGTGGTGATAAAGGATCTCGCCTCGATATTCCATCCCGGGCTCTTCAAGAACTACAAGCCGAGGTTCTTCGTGAGGCTGAGATGAGATCCGCCCTTCTGATACTATTTTTGATCTCGGCGTTCTTCCTCGGAATCTCCGTTGGCTCGGTCAGCACGAGCCTGTACGATCTCCTCAAGTATTTGAGGACGGGAAAGGACGTTAAGGGTTACATAATCTGGGAGGTAAGGTTTCCGAGGACTTTGGGGGCACTGATAGGTGGGATGTGCTTGGCCGTAAGCGGACTTCTGCTCCAGACTTACTTCAGAAACCCTCTCGCCGGCCCTTACGTTTTGGGCATATCGTCCGCATCTTCCCTCGCCGTTGCCCTCTACGTCTTGGCCGGAGTTGGAATTCAGGATCTCGGAGTGGTCGGATCCGCGTTTTTGGGCTCCCTCCTCGCCACCCTCCTGATAGTGGCGCTGGCGGGGAGGGTAAGGAGTGCGGTAACACTGCTAATAGCCGGACTCATGCTCGGGTACGTTTTCTCAGCATTCGAGAGGATCCTAATCACGCTGGCGGAGAGCAGGAAGGTTTACAGATTCATCCTCTGGACGTTCGGAAGCTTCTCGGGGATAACTTGGAAGAACGTTGGAACGATGTACGCTATAGGTGTTCCCGCCCTCGTCTTCGCCTTTCTGCTCTCGAAACCTTTGAACGCCCTCCTTTTGGGCGAGGATTACGCCAAGAGTATGGGGGTAAACGTTAGAGCGGTCAGGGTGCTCGTCGTCGCGATAGCGAGCCTGCTCGCATCCTTGGTAACGGCGTTCGCCGGGATAGTTGCCTTCGTTGGCTTGGCGATCCCGCACATGGCGAGGCTCCTCTTCAAAACTTCCGATCACAGAACCCTAATTCCGGCAACTGCGATGCTCGGAGGTGGAGTTACCGTTTTATGCGACGTCGTTGCGAGGATGTTGCTTAATCCAGTGGAGTTACCGGTAAGCGTAGTTACCTCCCTCTTCGGAGCCCCCATCGTGATATACTTGGTAATGAAGAGGAGAAGGGTATGATGAGGGTTAGGGATCTATCTGCGGGATACGAGGATGTGGTCATCTCGGGCGTGAGCTTCGAGGTTGTCGAGGGGGAGGTTCTGGGAGTCATAGGGCCGAACGGGAGCGGGAAGTCGACGCTGCTCAAGACCCTCGCGAGGTTGCTCGAACCAAAAGGCGGTGCCGTTTACCTGAACGGCAGGTCGATAGAGGATTTTAGCGGGAGGGAGTTGGCGAAGGTTCTGGCCGTAACGACGACCGAGAGGGGGGACGTGGGATACCTCACGGGGTTTGAGGTCGTGAGCTTGGGAAGGTATCCCTACACCGACGCCTTCGGAAGGCTCGGGGAGGAGGACGTTGAGATGGTGATGGAATGTTTGAGGCTCGTCAACGGGGAGGATTTGGCGAACAAACCGTTTTACGAGATGAGCGACGGGGAAAAGCAGAAGGTGATGATAGCGAGGGCTCTGGCTCAAGAACCCAAGGTTCTGCTCTTGGACGAGCCGACGAGCTTTTTGGACGCTAAGCACAAGATCGAGATCCCCCTCATAATCAGGAGGATAGCGGTGGAGAGGGGTGTGGCGGTGATAATGACCACTCACGACATAGAACTCGCCTTGAGGATATGCGACAGGATGGCGATGGTTAAGGACGGGAGGCTCGTGGCGGTTAAAGATGTAGAGGACGTGGGGGAGGACGATCTGAAGGCTCTTTACGGGATAGGATGCTTCGATCCCGTAATAGGATCCTTCGAGCTCGAGACGAGGGGGGAGGCGAGGGTTCACGTAGTGTGCGGGGGAGGCAGTGGAGCCAAGCTAATGAGGGCTCTGGCGAAGAACGGAATCCCCTTTACCGCCGGAGTCGTTCACGAAAACGACGTTGACTTCAGGATTGCCGCGAGGTGCGCGGTGGAGGTGGTGAAGGAGAGGGCGTTCGAGAGGATTGGGGACGAGGCCTTCGACAGGGCGAGGGAGTTGGTGGAGAGGTGCGGAACGGTGGTGGAGACTGACTTCCCGGTTGGCGAAGGAAACAGGAGGAACTTGGAGTTGCTCGAGTACGCCGAAACCGTTTACAGCCTCAGGAACATGAGCGTCAGGGAAGTTCTGCGAAGATTAGCTCCTCGTCAACGCTCTTAGCTTCGGCCAAGATCCTTCCCCCACTCATGACCACGCTCCTCACCCCGAACTTCCTTCCCCTCCACACACCTATCCTCGAAACCTTGGCGACGGTAACGCCGAACTCCTCCGATATCCTCTTCGTTACCGGATGTCCCTCCACCGGAGGGTGTCTCGGATCGCTTAGGGAGATGGGGAGGAATACCAACTCGCTTTCGCTCGCCACCCTTTCGACCGTGTCCCAGTTAAGACAATCCGCGCATATCAACAGTCCGACCCTTCCGAACTCCGTTTTGAAAACGCACACCTCTTCGCCCCTCCTTATCCCCGCCTCTATCTCCTCCCTTGTCGGATTTATCTTTCTGTAGCTCGCTATTACCTTCCCTCCCCTCATAACGTAGCAAGTGTTGTAGTATCCCCTCTCAACGACCGTTCCCGCTACGAGATAACCGTCGAAATCCTCGCTCGCACCAATTAGTTCGTCCTTAACGTTCTTGGTCATCTCGTAAACCTTCTCCGCCCCGAACCTCTGCAAGTAACCCCCCGGAATCGCGAAGAACTCCGGCAAGCACAGGAAGTCGGCTTCGACGCTCCTTATCACTTCCAAAGCCCTACCGAGATTCTTCTCCACGCTCCCGTGATCCAACATCTGGAACAGGCATATCACGATCCCGAGTCGAATTCGCTTTATTTAAAGTAAACTTAATCGAATCGATGAGGTGCGTGGTGGTGGCGGGAACCAACAGCGGTGTCGGAAAGACCACGGTTGCCCTATGCCTGTCCTCAGCCCTGAGGGAGAGGGGTTACGAAGTTCAACCGTTCAAGGTCGGGCCGGACTTCATAGACCCAACCCACTACTTCGAATGGGCCGTGAACTTGGATCCCTTCATGATGGGAGAGGAGGGGGTTCTGAAAAGCTTCGGAAGGTGGATGAGGGGAAAGGACTTCGCCGTAATCGAGGGAGTGATGGGGCTTTACGACGGATATCGCTTCACGTCGTTCTCCTCCACCGCACATGTGGCGAAGATACTCAAGGCACCGGTTCTGCTCGTTATGGAACCTAAGGGCATGTCCCTCTCCGCGAAGGCCGTGTTCGAGGGGTTCAGGAGGTTCGACGAGGACGTGAACTTGGTGGGTGTGGTGTTCAACCGTTGCGGGAGGAGGTTGTTCGAGAGGCTTAAGGGGATATTCGGCGACCTCGCATTGGGATTCCTCCCGAAGCTCGAGGAGCTCGAGGTGGGAAGGAGGCATCTCGGACTCGTTCTCGGTAGGGAGGTGAGGAGGGATTGGAGGAGGTTGGCGGAGATAGCGGAAGAGCACTTGGACGTCGACAGGATCGTTGAACTTTCGGAAATAGACTTCGAAGCTTCGGAAGAGGAGGGAGACGAGAGGGGAGGTTTGAGGATAGGAGTTCCGTTTGACGAGGCCTTCTGCTTCTACTACAGGGACAACGTTGAGACGCTTAAGAGGTTGGGCGAGGTCGTCTTCTTCTCCCCTCTAAAGGGGGAGTTCGTCGAGTGCGACCTATACTACTTGGGAGGCGGATATCCGGAGCTCTACGACGTCAGGGATTTCGCCAAGTTCATCGGAAAGGAGGCTTTCGAGGGCAAGGGGATATACGCTGAATGCGGAGGGATGATCCTGCTTTCGAGAAGCTTGAACGTCGAAGGAAGAAGGGTCAGGATGGCGAACGTTCTCGACATAGACGTTTACATGACCGACAGGATTCAAGCGCTCGGATACGTTAGGGGGAGGGTGGTTAGGAGGAATCCGTTCGTTTCGGGAGAGTTCAGGGGACATGAGTTCCATTACAGCTACGCGGTCGCGGACGATGACGTAAAGTTCGCGTTCGAAACGGATGGAAGGGGAATAAGGGACGGGCTCGACGGAGCTATGGCGTACGAAACGCTGGCGGGATACGTTCACATCCACCTATTTTCAACGATCTTTCATTACCAAAAATAGAAAGACTTTTATACCCGACCCTGAGTCAAATTTTCCTGATTTCGAATAAAATAAATTGGAGGTGTTCGGGTGCACATATCGGACGGGATACTGAGCTTGGGTTGGTGTGCATTCTGGTACGCCCTCTGCGTTCCGTTTTGGATACTCGGAGTTAGGGAGATAAGGAAGAAGAGCGCCGAAGATCCGAGGTACAAGCCCATGCTCGCACTCTTCGGATCGGCCATATTCGTCATATCGGTCTGGCACATTCCGGTGCCCGTGACAGGTTCGTGCTCCCATCCGGTCGGAACGCCGCTTTCGGCCATAGTCGTCGGGCCGTTCGCAACTGTCGTCCTGTCTTCGATCGCCCTGTTCTTCCAAGCGTTCTTGGGACACGGAGGAATAACGACCCTCGGCGCGAACACGTTCTCGATGGGCATAGTCGGAACGTTCACGGGTTACGCCACCTACGTGGTTTTGAGGAAGCTCAAGGCTCCGCTTTGGCTGGCAGCGGGAATGGCTGGGTTCGTCGGGGACATGATGACCTACGTCACGAGCGCCTTCGAGCTCGCGGTGGGTTTACACCCGCACGCGTTTCTGAAGTATTGGCTGATATTCTTCATGGGATACGGGCCGACCCAGATTCCGCTCGCGATAGGGGAGTTCCTGTTCACCGCCGGAGTGATCGAGTACCTCGCGGAGACCAGACCCGAAATTCTCAGGTTGGGGGTGGGGAGCTATGCGTAAGTTCGTCGCGTGCTGTTTGGCCTTGATGATCGTAGTATCGCTTGCGATCGTCCTTTCAGCCTACTACGGATACGTGAACGGAAAGAGCTTGGAAGCTACGGACGACATAGTAACGGGCATGGCGGTTAAGAGCTCCCACGTGAGCGAGCGTAGCTACCTACCCTCGATTCCAGAGAACTTGGAACCTATTGGATTTACTATAGCTGGAATGGTGGGAGGTTTCCTCGTGGGGTTCTTCTGGGAGGATATGGTCGGGAGGGATGAGAATGCCCGCTTGGTTGAGCGGTGACGTTCTGAACGGTCTCGGAACCACGGTCGGGTTTTTCGTCTTCGCCATAATCGGGAGGGCGGTGAGGAGATGGATGAGAAGGTGAAGACCCTCTCCGCCCTAATATTCGTTTTTACGGTCGTCGCGTTGAGAAAGGTTACCGTCCTCCTCTCCCTATGCATCCCGTCCCTCTTTCTGGCATTCAAATCCGGTGTTCGTTTAAAAATCCTGCTTTACCCGATATACGTAGCGTCCGTCGTCTTTTTGGTCGTATTCTTTACCCAAGGATTCGTTCCCGCCCTCGCGATCCTCCTAAAGGTTCTGACAACAACATCCGTTCTCCTTAGCCTCGGGGATCCGACCAAGGTCGTTTCGACGCTTAGCCTGATTTTACCGGCGGACGTAGTTGAGATAGCCAACCTGATGGTCAGATACGTTAAGACCATGAAGGAGACGGGAGAAACGTTGATGGCTTCTGCCAGAGCGAGGGGTGCGTTTTTGGGCGGGTTCAGGAGTAAGGCGAGGAACTTGGGGATAATAGCAGGGATTCTAATAATAAAGGCCTACGACAAGGCGGAGAGGGTTTACATGAGCATGGTCGCGAGGGGTTACGACCGTCCCCACGTGGACAGAAGGCTGGACAGGAGCTCCATCCTGTACATCATCGCGTTCTCCCTCCTCTGCCTCGGAATCTTGATGGTGGATAGGGTATGATAGTGGCGGAAGGTGTGAGGTACAGGTATCCGGACGGAACGACCGCGCTGAACGGGGTGAGCTTGAGGGTAGGAAGGGGGGAGAAGGTCGCCATAGTCGGGAGAAACGGTAGCGGAAAGACGACGTTCCTACTGTGTCTCTGCGGACTTTTGAAGGCGGAGGGAAGGATAGAGATAGACGGGGTGGATGTTAGGGACGAGAGGAGGATAAGGAGAAAGGTCGGCATGGTATTTCAAAACGCCGACGATCAGGTGTTCTCTCCGACCGTATACGATGACGTGGCGTTCGGGCCGAGGAATTTGGGATACGAGGACGTGGAGGAGAGGGTCGAGTCCGCTTTGAGGATGTTGGGGATAGAGCACTTGAAGGACAGGAATCCGAGCAACCTCAGCGGAGGGGAGAAGAAGAAGGTGGCGATAGCCGGAGTCATAGCGATGGATCCCAAGGTTCTGCTCGTGGACGAACCCACCGCCGGCTTGGATCACGAAGGAATTCACGAGATATTCAACATACTCGAAGAGCTTAGCGAGGTCGGTAAGACCATAGTGATCGCAACCCACGACTTGGACTTCGCCTACAGCTGGGCGGACAGGATAGTTCTGATGGAGAGGGGAAGGGTGGTTGCGGAGGGAAAGGACGTCTTGAGTTTCGGAAGGCTCAGGACTCCAACGAAGATCAAGCTTAAGGAGATGATGAACGTCGAACGGTTGACGGACGTGTTCGAGGGAGACGGGAGGGTCGTTCTTACCGACGACGGAGCGGATTACTGCTACGGAATAGTCAATTTCGAAAAGGTTAGGAACGTGGAGTTCGACTTGGAGATGATATTCGCCGAGTCCCGCGTGAGGGAGGTCAAGGTGGCGGTTTCCGAGAGGCTGAAGGAGAAGTTCTTAAGGCTCGCGAGGGAGCACGGGGTGAGGGTGTGAAGAGAACCAAGGATGAGGTAATAGGGGTGGTGTTCGCCAAGCTTAGGCCGAGAAGGGAGGACGTATTCGCGGACGTGGGATGCGGTAGCTGTGCGGTTTCCAACTTCTTCGCCGACTACGTTTCCAAGGTCTACGCGGTGGACGTGATCGATATCGAAGCGGAGGTGAAGGAGAACGTGGAAATTTTAAGGATGCACGGGCTCGAATTTCTTAAGAAATACGACTACGATCTCGTGTTCTTCGGAGGAACAAAGGACATAGAAGAGATGCTTGAAGTAGCGGTCAGAAGGGCGAGGAGGGTTGCGGTGAACCTCGCGAGGATGGAGATGGCGTGCAGGGTTATAGAGGTTCTGAAGGAGCTCGACGCCTTCAGGGAGGCTTTGATCGTCAACGTTGCGAGGGGTTACGACCTGTCGGGGATGACGGCATTCAGACCCATAAATCCCGTCTTCGTCGTTTTGGGGGGTAGGGAATGATATACGGAGTCGGAATAGGCCCGGGGGATCCCGAGCTACTAACCCTAAAGGCCTTGAAGGTGCTGAGGAGTGCCGAAAGGGTTATAGTTCCGGGGGAGCTCGCTGGAAGGGTTTTGGACGGGATCGTGGATTACGACGTGGTGGAATTTCCGATGGGGAGAAGCGAGGAGGTGGCGAGGAGGGTTGCGAGAGAGCTCGTAGAGTTTAAAGGAGATATAGCCTTCGCGTGTTTGGGAGATCCGACTTTCTACTCAACCTTCCAGCACGTTTACGAGGAGATGGTTAGGATCGATAGGGACGTTGAGGTCGAGATAGTTCCGGGAGTCCCGAGCTTCACAGCCGTCCTTTCGAGGACGAAGACCTTCGTGGACTTTCCCGTCCTAATAACGACCCCGGGAAGGGACAGATACGAGGGGATCATAGTTCTAAAGGCGAGCAGGCCTAAGGAGGTTTGCGATTGGTTGAGGAGGCTGGGTTTCGATAGGATAACGCTCGGAAGGAGGGTTTACATGAGGGACGAGGCCTTCGTCGATTGCGATGCGGATTACGATTACTTCACCGTGGCGGTGGGATTGAGATGAAGGTTCACTTCGTCGGTTTCGGGCTGGGTAGCTTGGATTATCTTACCCTGAAGGGTTACGAGTTGCTCAAGAGGGCGGATCTCATCATATACCCCGGATCCCTCATCGAAGTCGAGGAGCTCTCGGAGTTCAAGGCGGAGAAGGTGAACAGTCACGGGATGAAGCTCGAGGAGATAGTAGAGTTGATCGAGAGGAACGTAAGGATGGGGAGGAGGGTCGTTAGGCTCGTGAGCGGTGATCCGGCAGTGTATTCAGCCCTAAACGAACAGATAGAGGAGCTCGAAAGGAGGGGAATAGAGTGCGAGGTCGTTCCGGGGGTTAGCAGCGCTTTGGCGGTTTCGAGCTTTATAAAGAGGGAGCTCACGTCCCCGAACGTTTCCCACGCGGTGGTGATAACGAGGGTGAGGGGGAGGACGCTCGAGGAGGATTGGCTCGAGGAGTTCGCCAGAATACCGTGCACGATCGTCCTCTTGCTAAGCGCGGACAAGATTAGGGAGATAGCGGAGAGGATAGGTAGGATAAGGGGTAAGGACGAGCCGGTGGTGGTGGCTTACGGGTTGGGAAGGAGGGGGCAGAGGATAGTGGAGGGGACGCTCGGGGATATAGCGGAGAAGGCGGGGGACATAAGGAGGCTCGCGGTGGTCGTGGTCGGAAGGGTCTTGAAGGAGGGGGGAAGATCGTATCTGTACTCGTGATCGGATTCGAAAAGGATAGGGAGAGGTTGGAGAAGCTGGCGAAATTCCTTCGGGCGGACGTTTCCTTCTACCGTCCCGGAATATTCGAGCGGTCTTGGGATTACGATTGCTTGGTCGTTATGCTTCCGATAGGCGCAGTAGTTAGGCTCGTTTGTCCTCTGCTGAGAGGAAAGTGGGAGGATCCGGCTATAGTGGTAGTGGATAAGGGGATGAGATACGCGGTGCCGATCTTGGGAGGGCATCACGGGGCAAATGAGGTGGCGAGGAGGTTGGAGGGGCTGGGGCTAAAGGCGGTTATAACGACCGCCATGGAGTTCGAAGACGGGCTTTCGATCGGAATCGGGTGCAGGAGGGGAGTAGAGGCTGAGGAGATTCTAAACGCCATAAGATCCGCACTGAACGAAATTGGAGCGGAGATCGGGGACGTGAGGGTGATAGCGACCGCCGAGGTCAAGAGGGGGGAGAGGGGTTTGGTCGAGGCGGTGGACAGGATAAAAAAACCGCTTATCTTCGTAAAAAAGGAAGATATCGAGAGGATGAACGTTAGACCTTCGAAGGCAACGAAGATAGGTTTGAAGAGCGTCGCGGAAGCTTGCGCTTTGGCGTGTTCCAAGAGAGGAGAGCTTTTACTTCCGAAAAGGGTTTACGGGGGTGTTACGGTTGCGATCGCGAGGTAAGTTGTACGTTGTCGGAATAGGCCCGGGGGATCCCGAGCTACTGACCCTAAAGGCCTTGAAGGTGCTGAAGAGCTCGGATTACGTTCTCGGACACAAAACTTACGTCGATTCGATTAGGGACATCGTCGGGGGCGAGGTGATAGAGAGCGGGATGGGTAGGGAGGTGGAGAGGGTCAGGTTGGCCATAGAGCTATCGAGATCGAACGTCGTGAGTTTGGTCAGCGGAGGGGATCCGTCCATATACGGAATGGCCTCCCTCGTCGCCGAAATAATCTACTCCGAAGGTTTGGACGTCGATTTCGAGGTCGTTCCCGGGGTTACGGCTATGTGCGTCGCGTCCCCTCTGCTCGGATCCCCAATAAGCGGAGACGTCGCGGTTGTAAGCCTTAGCGACCTGCTCGTTCCTTGGGGGAAGATAGAGAGGAGGTTGATCAAGGCTCTCGAAGGGGACTTCGTAGTTGCCATATACAATCCCTCGAGCAGAAGGAGGAGGGGCAACCTCGTGAGGGCTATGGAGATCGTGAAGCTTGTGAGGGGTAACGTTCCCGTCGGAGTGGTTAGGAACGCGAGCAGGGAGGGGGAGGAGGTCAGAATTGCGACGCCCGATGAGATAATCGAGAATCCCGATTCCGTCGACATGCACACGATACTTATAGTTTCCAACTCCGAAACCCGATTGGTTGGCGGTAAGATGATAACGCCGAGGGGGTACAGATGGAGCTCGGAGCGTACGGGAGGAGGGCGAAGGAGATAGCGAAAAAGGGGGAGGAGATCGTCAGGAAGTTCGTTGAGGGGGATGGACTGAGGGAGGACATAGTCAGGAGGTGCATACTCGCAACCGGAGACCCGAGCTTCAAGGACGAGCTGGTGTTCGTAGGTGACGTGGAGAGGGGCGTGGATGCTTTGAGGGAGGGGGCGAGCATCGTAGTGGACGTTTCGATGGTGAAGGCGGGGGTGAGGTACTGGAAGGTTCTGTGCGCGGTCGAACACGCCGGAATCGACGCGGAGGTGAGGGTCGTGGACGGACTCAGGAGGTTGAAGGACGAGATGGAGGGTAGCGTGGTCGCGATAGGAAACTCCCCCGCCGGAGCTCTGGAGCTCAGCAGGATTTGCGAGGAAGTCGAGCCGGCGTTGATAGTCGCAACCCCCGTAGGGTTCGTCAACGCAAAGGAGGCAAAGGAGAGGATAAGAAAGCTCGACGTTCCGTCGATAACCACGAAGAGCGAGAGGGGTGGCAGTACGGTGTGCGTGGCTATACTGAACAGACTTCTGGAGGAGGCCAAGCCCGACAGGGGCAGGGGTGTGGTCGTGATCGGCGTCGGATGCTGTCCGGGGCATCTGACCGAAAAGGCCGTAGAGGAGTTGAAGAGGGCGGAGGTAGTTTTTGGGAGTAGGAGGGCTTTGGAGATTGCTGGAGGGTTCGTGAGGGGAGAGGTTAGGGAGTTGAAAAGGTTCGACGAGGAAACCCTGAGGAGGATAGAGGAGTTGGGGAAGGAGAAGAGGGTGGCCGTCCTGTCCACCGGAGATCCAATGGTTGCGGGTCTGGGGAGAAAGGTCAGGGGGGAGGTCGTTCCCGGAATATCCTCAGTTCAACTCGCCCTCGCGAGGTTGGGAATCGATCTGAGCGAGGTGATAGTTTTGGACTGTCACGGTAAAGGTCTTGGGGAAATCGGGGAGAGAAAGCTCCTCATACTTGCTGACAGAAACTTCGATCCGAGTGGATTCAAGAGGTACTTCGTTTTGGAGAATTTGGGATACGAAAACGAGAGGGTGTGCGAGAACTGCGATATAAGGTCGGATTTGGTGATAGTGGTGGTGGTCGAATGAGGGGGCTCGTCATAGTCGGGCACGGAAGCAAGCTTCCGCATTACAAAAAGGTGATGGAGATTCACAAGGAGAGGATAGAGAGGACGGGGCTGTTCGATGAGGTGAGGCTCGCGTTCTCCGCGCACGGCAGAAGGCCTACGGTCGATGAGGTGATAAGGGAGATGAGGTCTGAGGAGATCTACGTCGTTCCACTCTTCATAGCCTACGGCCATCATACGACGGAGGATCTGCCGAGGGCTTTGGGATTCGAGTTCAGGGAGGGCAGGATCGAGGGGGAGTTCGAAGGTAAGAGGGTAATACTTTGCGAACCGATAGGGGAGGATGTTTTCGTAACCTACGCCATATTGAACGCCGTCTTCGGGATATCATGCCGGCGATAATGGTTGCGGGAACTTCGAGCCACGTTGGGAAGAGCGTCATAACTGCGGCGATATGCAGGATCCTCGCTAAGAGGGGTTACAGCGTCGCCCCCTTCAAGGCTCAGAACATGAGCCTGAACTCCTACGTCACCGAGGACGGGAAGGAGATAGCGGTGGCGCAGGCCTTTCAGGCGAGAGCTTGCGGGATCGAGCCTAACGAGTTCATGAATCCCATACTGCTCAAGCCGAAGGGTCATGGGGTTTCCCAGCTCGTTCTGTTGGGGGAGAGCGTTGGAGACTTCACGGTCAGAGAATACTACTCCACGATTCCCAAGTTGAAGAAGGTGGTCGAGGAAGCCTACCGTTGGCTTGAGGAGGAATACGACGTGATCGTTATAGAGGGCGCTGGAGGGATAGCGGAGATAAACCTGTACGACAGAGATCTCGCCAACATCCACACTGCGAGGATCGCGAAGCCCGCAACGATCATCGTAGGGGACATAGATAGAGGTGGGGTGTTCGCGTCCCTCTACGGCACTTTCTCCCTTTTACCAGACGACGTGAGATCCCTCGTTTCCGGTTTCGTTATAAACAAGTTCAGGGGCGATCCGTCTCTGCTCGAACCGGGGCTGAGGGAGTTGGAGAGGCTGACGGGGGTAGAGGTTTTGGGCGTCGTGCCGTACGTAACGCTCAACTTCACGCCCGAGGATTCAGTCAGCTTGGAGGACTGGAAGGGGGAGGGAAGGATAGCGGTAGTTAGACTTCCGAGAATTTCCAACTTCACGGACTTCGTTCCCCTAAAGGGATTCGGAGTGGAGTTCGTTTGGAAGAAGAGGCTTGAGGAGTACGAGGTCGTGATAGTTCCGGGATCCAAGGACACCGTAGCGGATCTTAAGGAGTTGAAGGATTCGGGAATGGCGGAGGAGATAAGGAGGTTCGGGAATCCCGTAATCGGGATATGCGGGGGGTATCAGATGCTCGGAAGGGAGCTCGTGGATGAGGGCGTCGAGCACGGGAGGGTTAGGGTGAAGGGTTTGGGTTTGCTCGATGCGGTCACGGTCTTCAGGGATTACAGGAAGGTTACGAGGAGGGTAAGAAGGAGGGTGAACGGAAACGCGGTCATACTCGAAAGGATAAGGGGGGAAACGGTGGAGGGTTACGAGATCCACAAGGGAAGGACTGTTGCGAGAAACCCGATATTCGAGGACGAGGGGTGCGCGAGCGAGGACGGGAGGGTTTGGGGAACGTACATGCACGGACTGTTCGAAAACGCCAACGTCCTTAGAGCTTTGGGGGATTTCTTGGGAGTAAAGGTAAAAATCGAAAGGGATTGGGTGGAGGAGTTCACGAGGGTCGTTGAGGAAAGGGTCAGGTTAGATCCAATCTTAGAACGTATCCTTTCTCAACCTGCTCGTCTGTGACTGAGAAGTGCTTCACGACGTTTCCCGCCTTTATCGTGTAATCTCCGACGGGTTTGACTGGATAAGTCGTGTTTTGAGCGTACGGAACCACTACGCTGTAAGTTCCGTTTACGACCGGCACGGTCTTCTCCCAAACGAAGGTTCTGTTCTGATTAGTCTTAACGACAACGCTTACCATAACTTCCTTCGCGTTCGCCCTTCCCGTTACCCTCACACCCTTCACGAACTCGAATATCTTGACGAAACCGCTTGGGGTGAGGTTCACCTTGGGCATTCCGAACCTCTTGGCGTAGTACTTGTCGAACAACATCTTGTAAACGACCTCCTGTATCGCGAACTGCCCGACGCTCGGAGTGCTCTCGTACACCATCCTGTAATGGGAGAGACCGCAACCGTCGAGGAGGTGTAGCTTTGCCTCCATCGTTTCGAAGAACTTCTCGCTCGGGATGGGAACCGCAAACCTCACGGATCCGGGTGGGATTCTGTAATAATCGTTCGTTATTCCTATCATCCCGTTGGGGGTTACGTAAGCTATCGCCGTCCCGACGAAATACGTCCTACTCGCCTTTTCCAAGCTACCCTCCGCCCACACGGCCATGGCGTAGAACTTCCCCGTGAGCATCTCAACGTCGCTTATAACGTACTTCACGTTGAGCTTCTTCGCTATACCGTCCGCGTAGCTCTCGTTGAATGCTGTGAAGAAGGGAGCCGCTCCCGGAACGTTGTGATACTTGTTCCCTATCCCCTGCTGGAACGGGTTTGCGACGGGCATCCTGTGGGCTATGGCCTCTATCCAATGCCCGTAGTCCCACCAGCTGATCACGCCGTACGTCTTGAAAGGATAGGGATAGGGTTTCCTCCAATCCTTGGGAGGCTTGTAAAGTTCGTAGTAGTATTTATCGTAGAGCTTTCCGTTCGGAGTGTTGTTCCTCATCCAAACCAACGCGTCCCACCAAGGTTTTGGAATGGTCCCGGCGTACCTGCTCTGGTCGTAGGCCAAGGAGAACGTGGGGACGAAGAGAAGGATTATCAGTATTACCGAGATAGCCAGCTTCGTGTAGTTGATCTTCCTCTCCTCCAAAGCCCTATAGAACTCGAGCCTCGTTAGGAGGTAGTCTAACATGTAACCGGCCATGACCGCGCTGACTACCCCGAAGTAGTACGCGAACCTGTTCTGTCCGCACAGCGCTACGAACATCATAACCGACCAGAGCAAAACGAGCAGCATCAGTCCGTCCTTCTTCCTGTAGAGCTCGTAGCACAGAAGTAGAAATCCGAAGAATCCGAAGAAGAACGCCATTCCGAAGTTAAGATACGCCGGAGCCAAGCTGAACTGCCCTCCCATCGTGAAGAACGGCTGAACTTCAGCGATCGTTAGAGCTCCGCCGGTCGGGTGGATTACTCCTATTACGCTAAGAACCCTCCTCGACAGATCGGGGGACGCTACGAACAGACCCAACGTTATGGCCAAAAATGTCCCCGCAACTACCGCCGGGAAAAGGTTTCCAAAGCGATCCCTGAATTCGTAGAGGACGAACATGATACCCAAAGCCAGAAGGCATGCTGAGAGGATGATGGGCTGGAAAGGGGAGTAGGCGGTCGTGCTGAGGTAAGGTGTGTTGAACGAGAATGGAAGGAACATCACCAGAGCTATCGCCACCGTTACGGCGGTAACCTTCAAAGCCCTGTCAACGTGTCCGAGAAACTGGGAGAACACGGTCAGAATCAGGACGTAACCGACGAGGAACATTGCGAGGTAGAACGCGGGTGCCCAAGTGAGGAGGTACATGCCGTAGGCGATACCGGGTAGGACGGTTGATTTGAGATCCCTCCTCTTTAGAGCGTAGCAGTACAGGGCGAGGGTTGCGGTCATCCAGAAAGTTTCCCAAATGTGGTGGTCGTTGAATCCGAGGATGCTCCTCGCCAAAAGCTGTCCGGGGATAATTACGACGAGCAGTGCGGAGATGATTCCAGCCCTCTTTCCGAAGACCTCCTTGGCGAATTGATACGTCGGAAGTGCCAACAGCGCTCCGCCTATCGTTGGGATGAACACGAGCACGCTTCTCATGGCCACAGGCTTCGTCGCCCCCAAAACCTTGCAGATTACTGCCCCGAGATAAACGAGGAACGGGCCGAAGTGCGTGAACGTGCCGAAGGGGTAGTGGGTGAACGGGTCGAACCATATCCTGTACGGGAAGTTGTGAACGCAGTTGTCTATCAGCCTGTAGTAATACCAGGGATCGTTCCCTCCGAAGAGCACCGACCAGCTGAACACCTGCTTGAACGGATTCACGATTCTGATGTACAGCCCCACCACTACCGCGAGCAGAAGGAGAGGGAGATGCCAGAGACGGTTGAGTTTCATGGGCTTCGCTTCAACTCGGAGCTTTAAAAACTTTTCAGAGATGCCAATCGAACTTTTAATCGCCTTTAAGATTAAAAATTTTTATTAAAAAATTTTATCATTTCGACGTTCGAGTTGATGGGCGGAGAAGGGTTTTGAATTCCAAATCGAATCCGAGCTCGGACGCCACCGGAGATCGGGGCGAAATCTTTAACGATTTATAATTTCGTAGGAACGTCAGGTTTTTCTATTCACGCGAAGACTGTATATCATGGCGAAGGCTCCCTACGTTAGGGAGTATAAGCAGAGTAAGGCGAGGGGAAAGGATTACATGGTAAGGTGCGACGGATGCGGTAGGAAGGTTCCTCGCTTTAAGACGTTCGTCGCCTACAAGGGTCTTAGGCTCGATTACGACATAGTCAGGATGGTAGGGAGGAAGAACATATCGGTGACGAGGATAAAGGCGTACTATTGCCCCAAGTGCGCGAGGAACTTGGGTATAGTCCAACCGGGCAAACTGGGTAGGAGGAAGAGCGAGTTTTAATCCCCTCCGCAGGCGGGGCAATTGGGATTGGGCTTCACGTCTATCGTGAAGAACTCCATGCTCCTCAGGTCACCCCTGAAAAGCTTTCCCTCCAAAACCTCCATTCCCAATATCAATTTTACCGCCTCGGACGCCTGAACGCAACCGAAGAATCCCGCTGTGAATCCCATTACCTGAACTGCGCTCGCGTCCACCTTCGGGAAGGACACGTAAAGGCATCTGTAGCAGGGGCTCCCCCTCACGGTCATTATCTCCCCCTCGAACCCGTATATCGCCCCGTGAACCATAGGCCTTCCAAGCTTAACGCAGAAGTCGTTCAGCAGGAGCCTCGTCTCGAAGTTGTCGGGACAAGAGACCACCACATCGTACTCCCTTACGAGCTCCTCGACGTTGTCCGAGTTAAGGTGGAAAGGGTAGGCTACCGCCTCCACCTCCGGATTTAACCTCTCGACGAACTCCTTGGCCGATTCGGCCTTGTTCTTTCCCACGTTTCCGGCGTGGATTATCTGCCTCTGCAGGTTGTGTTCCTCCACGACATCTCCGTCGACTATCCCAATCCTCCCCACCCCCGCTCCGGCCAAGTAGGCTATGACGGGACTTCCGAGCCCTCCGGCACCTACAACGAGCACCTTGGCCCTCCTAAGCTTTCTCTGCCCATCCTCCCCGATCAGCTCCAACTGCCTCGAATACCTCATACGACCACCTCGATTTCGAAACGATTTTTAAGGAACGATTATAAAAAATGATCGTGTGCGAATCGAAGGTGTTCAGGTTGAGGAACGGAGAAGAAGAGCTCGTTATGGAGGATGTCGTTAGAATCGAGGTCGAGGGGGAGAAGCTGAAGCTTTACGGTCTTTTGGGAGAGGTAAAGGAGGTTGAGGGGAGAATAGTCCTTTTGGATTTAATAGGGCATAGGGTGGTGGTCGAATGAAGGTTCGCGTGGCTATAAACGGTTTCGGGACGATAGGGAAGAGGGTTGCGGATGCGGTGAGCTTGCAGAAGGATATGGAAGTAGTAGGGGTTACGAAGACTAAACCGGACTTTGAGGCGAAGCTTGCGGTAAAGAGGGGATACAAGCTTTACGTTGCCATTCCCGAGAGGGCGGAGGCTTTCGAGAAGGCCGGGTTGAAAATAGAGGGGACGATTGAGGATCTGCTCGACAAGGCAGACGTGGTCGTGGACTGCTCTCCGGGTAAGGTCGGGAAGGAGAACAAGGAGAAGTATTACGAGAAGAAGGGGATAAAGGCTATATTTCAGGGTGGGGAGAAGAAGGACGTTGCGGAGGTTTCCTTCAACGCATTGGCGAACTACGATTTGGCCAAGGGCAAGCGGTTCGTTAGGGTGGTCAGCTGTAACACGACGGGGCTCGTAAGGTTGCTTTACCTAATAAAGGAGAACTTCGGTATTAAGAAGGTAAGGGCGGTGATGATAAGGAGGGTCGTCGATCCCAAGGAGGACAAGAAGGGGCTCGTGAACGGAATAGCCCCCAATCCAGTTGCGGTTCCATCCCACCACGGCCCGGACGTGCAGACGGTTCTTCCGGATGTAAACATCGTTACTACCGCTTTTAAGGTTCCCACAACGCTGATGCACGTCCACTCGATCATGATAGAGCTTGAAGGGGACGCGAAGGCTGACGACGTCATAGACGTGCTCGAAAAGGAGCCGAGGATTCTGCTCGTTTCCGAGGAGGACGGTTTCACGTCCACCGCGAAGGTCATAGAGTTCGCGAGGGAGTTCAGGAAGAGGTACGACCTCTTCGAAAACGTCGTATGGAGGGAGAGCGTGGCGGTCGTGGATGGAGAGCTATACGTAACGCAAGCCATTCATCAGGAGGCGATAGTCGTTCCCGAAAACGTGGATGCGATAAGGGCGATGTTCGAGCTCGCGGAAAAGGAGGAAAGCATGAAAATAACGAACGAAAGCTTGGAGATAGGCAAGTTGGGCATTTAATTTTTTTAGACGAACACGTCCGTAACCTCGAACCTCTCCACGTCCACCAATCCTAAATCCGTTACCTTCAGCTTAGGAATCACGGGCAGAGCCATGAAGGACAGAGCCAGTATCGGCGACCTTAGCCTACATCCCAACCTTCTTATTTCTTCGTGAATCCTATCGAGCTTCTCCGCAACTACTTCCGCCTTCTCTTCACTCATCAGCCCGGCTATGTTAAGCTGAAGCTCAGCCTTAACTTCTCCATCCGCAACTACTACGATTCCACCCTGAAGCTCCGCAATTCTGTTCACCGCCTTGCAAATGTCCTCATCGCTCGCACCAACGGCCACGATGTTGTGGGCGTCGTGCGCTATGCTCTGAGCTACAGCACCGCGCTTAAGCCCGAAACCCCTAACGTACGCCTTCCCTACGTTTCCGGTGGCCTTGTGCCTCTCGACGACCACTATCTTCAATATGTCCCTCTCAACGTCGATACCTTCCACATACTCCCTGTCCTCATCGGTTACGATCTCCCCCTCTATCACCCTGATTATCCTCGCCATCCCCTTCCCCTTTATCTCCACATCCTTGGGCTCCAAGGGTCTCTTCAGCCTAACGCTTCGCCTGACGAATTCGGGATACTCGTAGGTTCTCTTTACCTCTCCGACCATCTTACCATTAGCTATAACCTTAACGACTTCGAACCTCTCCAAGTTCTTCAGCAAAACCACGTCCGCAAACCTCCCCGGAGCTATGAGGCCGGCTGGAATTCCGAACCACTCCGCCGGGTTGAGGGTGCACATCTGAAGGGCTTTGATCGGATCCACTCCCTCCTCCACCGCCCTCCTATAAACGTAGTCCAAGTATCCATCCTCTATCAAATCTCTGGTTGTTCTGTCACCGTCCGTTACGAGCATGCACCACCTGTAAGCCTTCTTCGCGATGCCGAGCAAGGCCTTGAGATTCCTCGCAACCGAACCCTCTCGAATCATGATTCTCATGCCCAATCTGAGCTTCTCCATTGCCTCATCCTCGCTTATGCTCTCGTGATCCGAACCTATGCCAGCTGAGATGTATGCGTTGAGCTCCTTGCCCCTTAGCATCGGGCAGTGCCCGTCTATCGGCATTCTTCTGTCCTTCACGACCTCAATCTTCCTCAGAACTTCCGGATCCTTGTTTATAACTCCCGGATAGTTCATCATCTCCGCCAGTCCGATCACGTTCTCCCATTCGAGCATCTCCGCAACGTCGTCAGAGCTTATAACAGCTCCGGGGGTTTCGAGGGGAGAGGAGGGAACGCACGAGGGAACCATGCAGAATACCTTCAGCGGGGTCGTCTTAGCCTCCTCGAGCAGAACCCTAACCCCATCCTTCCCCAGCACGTTCGCTATTTCGTGCGGATCCGCCACAACGCTCGTAGTTCCCTTAGGCACGACTATTCGAGCGAATTCGGTAACGCTGAGCATCGACATCTCCACGTGGGTGTGCCCGTCTATAAGCCCGGGAACGGCATAAAGCCCATTAGCGTCGATCTCTTCGATACCATTATATCTGCCAATTCCCGCTATTCTGTCCCCGCAGATGGCTATATCCGCTTGAATGAACTCCTCCGTCAGAACGTTGACTATTTCGGCGTTTTTTATAACCAAGTCCGCCTTCTCCCTACCCAAAGCGACATCTATAATTCTCATGAGAGCAAAAACGCCTTAGGCCTTCAAAACCTCTTCGATAACGTCCTCACCAACGTAGAACTCGAACTCCTCCTCGAGCCTTTTCTTTATCTCCTCAACACTCATCCCGTCGCTTGCGATCCTGCTTATAAGATCTTTCGCGTCTTCGTAGAGGCTCCAAGGATAGACGATCCACCTCCAGCTCTCCATCTCCTTTGCGTAGTAGTCGGGAACGAACTTGGATGTGTGCTTGAAGTCCAGC
>CAZQJR010000114.1:0-7990 GCA_964592825.1 uncultured archaeon
ACGATGTCCACACCGACACCGAGGATCTTCGCAACCTCCGACGCCTGTATCTCGTCTATGGGAATTTCTATGTGTCCCCTTCCCGTGGGAACTATGAGAACCAACCTCTTGTCCACCCCCGCAACTCTTTTATCGAGCAGGAGCTCCTCGTAGCTCAAAGCCCCGCCGAACCTGTAGAAGTCGAGCTCCCTCTCCTTCATCTTGACCAATGGAAAGCTCACGGTCGTGTTTTCATCGAGCACGAACTCCCCCTTTATCGCGTAGTTTGGCGTCGCCTGAACTATCCTCTTTTCCAAGATCTCGAAACCGTCCAAGGCGAGCTCTATCCTGTAAGATGGAACTTGAAGGGATACGAAAACGTCCACGTCGCTGTCCTTCGTCACGTCCCCCCTCGCTACCGAGCCGTATAGGATCGGTTCCATTCCGAATTCGTGCAACCTTTCCATTACCTCCCTCGCCCTCTCCCTCTTTTCCCTCAGTATTCTCCATCGCTCCTTCGTGTAAACGACCTCTCTCCTATCCCCGTAGGTTGCGGTCTTACCTCTCATGCTCAACCGTCTTTTCTATCCACTCCAAAAACTCCCTGTTGCACTCCTCAACGACGAAAGCGCATATGCACGGAACAGAATAGCTGTGAACCTTCTTTACCTCCTCCCTAAGCTCCTTGAACTTCTCGGCCTTCGTCTTCATGATTATCGCGAACTCGTTGCACTCCTCAACCCTGCCCTCCCACCAGAAGAATGACCTTATGGGAAAAACGTTCGCGCAGGCGATGAGCTTCTTCTCGAGAAGGTGTCTCGCTATCTTTCTCGCCTCATCCAAGCTCTCGCACGTTACGTAAACGAATATAAACATGGATCCAAGTCCACGTCGGGTTTTAATAATTTTTCATTATTGTAAAATATAAAAATCAAAATTCTATTCTGCCGAGCCTCTCCACGGCCTTCTCTATCGTCTCCACGTCCTTCGTCAACGCGAACCTAACGAAACCTTCTCCGTGCTCTCCAAATCCAACTCCGGGCGTGACGAGCACTCCCGCGTCGTTCAGCAGTTTCTTGGTGAACTCGATGCTCGTGTATCCCTCCGGAACCTCGCACCAGACGTAAAACGTGGCCTTTGGCTTCTCAACCTTAAACCCCAAATCCCTCAAACCATCTACGAGTACATCCCTCCTCTCCCCGTATATTCTGCAATTTTCGTCTATACATTCGTAACTACCGGTTAAAGCCGCTATGGCTGCTTCCTGTACGGCCTGAAACACTCCGCTGTCCACGTTCGTCTTCACCTTCAGCAAGCCCTTCAAAATGTCCTCATTGCCCACAGCGAAGCCTATCCTCCAGCCGGTCATGTTGAAGGTCTTCGACAGGCTGTTGAACTCTATGCAGACATCGAAAGCTCCATCGACCTCCAAGAAACTCTTCGCCCTGTAGCCGTCGAACGTTATCTCCCCGTACGCGAAGTCGTGGGCTAATATTATGCGGTAATCTTTACAGAAGTCCACTGCGGACTTTATGAATTCCTTCTCCGCCACGGCGGTAGTTGGATTGTTCGGGTAGTTCAGGAACATTATCTTCGCCTTCTTGGCTATATCGGACGGAATCGCGTCGAGATCGGGCAGAAATCCGTTCTCCTTCTTTAACGGCACTCTATACGGAATTCCGTCGGCGAGGACGGTTGAGGAGTAGTAGACGGGATACCCCGGATCCGGGACGAGAACGTAGTCGCCGTCGTTCACGAACGCAAGAGGGAGGTGGGCGATCCCCTCCTTCGAACCTATGAGCGATATGACCTCCCTTTCGGGATCCAGCTTCACGCCCTTCCTCCTTTCGTAGAACTCCGCCACGGCCTTCCTGAACTCCAATAGACCTTCGTAACTCGGATATCTGTGATTCTCGGGCTTTTCGACCGCCCTCTTCATTGCCTCGACCACGTGCTTCGGCGTAGGAATGTCCGGATCGCCCACACCGAAGTCGATTACCTCGACTCCTTCCCTCTCCTTCCTCCTCTTCATCTCGTCTATTTCCGCGAAGAGGTAGGGCGGAAGTCTTTCCAGCCTTTCCGAAAGTCTGAACATGGAGCTACAGTGTTTGAAATCCTATATATGACCATCGAAAGGAGATCGTGAATAGAAAGTTTTAAGATGTAAACGATCGACGAACATCAATGATAACCGTTTTGGAGTCACGCTTATTTGCGGAGTGGCCGGGATTTTCGCGGGTTTCTGGAACTTGACCTCGGGGAGGCGGTTTCGTAAAATCCCTGAGGGTGGAGGACGGAAAGATATCGTTTCCGCGATGTAGGATAGTGAAGACCAAGTTAACCGCAATTCGCGAGAGCGTAGACGACCGTAACGTTTTCACGGAAAAGATCGGCTCGATGCGGACTGCGTGGAGTTGGAGCACGTTGAATACGGCGGGATCGTGGGGATTCGTTGGATACGAGGTTGAGGATATTAGGAACTTCTGTGGAACGATCGGGATATATCCCGTAAAGAGCGTCGACTACGATATCTTCGTCGAGAAGGGTACGCTTATGGTGGGGCACGGTGATTCCTCCGCACGGCTAAGCTTGGAAGGCGGTAGGAGGCTTCGTGGAAGGTTATCCTACGCTAAGGGCAGTTCGAGACGCGTCAGGGTTGAACTCGTGATAAAGAGGAAGTGGCACGTTCTAAGCGATACCCTGCCCCTATTCGAGACTACGGAGGGTGGCGAGTACGAGTTCGAATTCGAACCGCCCAACGTTAGGGACGTATTCCTGATACTTTACACCGGCGATCCTACGATCACGCCGAGGAAGCTCCTCAAGGCGATAGGGCTTGGATACCCGGTGGTTTTTGGTAAGGGTTGGGAGGTACTGAACACCGAGGTTAGATTGGTGTTGGATCTACCGGGAAAGCTCGACGTGTCGGATTCGACCCGAATCACCCTCTCTCCTCTATGGGAACGTACTTCCTGTTCTTAGGCCCAACGTAAAGGGCTCTTGGCCTGAGCAATCTGTTGTTCTCGTACTGCTCGATTATGTGAGCGGTCCAGCCCGCGATCCTTCCTATAGCGAATATCGGGATGAAGAGATCGTCCGGAATGCCGAGGGTTGCGTATATGCATGCGGAGTAGAAGTCGACGTTGGGTAGGAGCTTCTTGTACTTGTACGCCGCCTGCTCCACCGCTTCGGCAATCTCGAACCACTTGGAATCCTTCTGCTCCGCGAGCATCTTCGCCAAAGCCTTCAACTCTATAGTTCTCGGATCCATTACGTTCTTGTAAACCCTATGCCCGAATCCCATTATCCTCTCCTTCCTCTTCAGCTTCTCCTTGACGTATTCGTCAGCCCTCCAAGGAACCGCTATCTCCCTGAACATCTCTATTACCTTCTGAGCGGCTCCACCGTGCAGAGGTCCCATAAGAGTTCCCGTAGCTGCGACTATGCAGGCGTACATGTCCGCAAGAGTGGACGCAGCAACCCTCGCTGCGAACGTGGAGGCGTTGAGCTCGTGGTCTGCGTGGAGTATGAAGTCCAAGTCCAAGCACTTCGCCTCCAACTCCGTTGGCTCCTCCCCGTAAAGCATGTATAGGAAGTTCTCCGCGTGGTCGAGTTCGTCGTTCGGATGCACGAGATTCTGTCCCTGCCTTATTCGATGGTAGTAAGCCACTATAGTCGGAAACTTTGCTATTAAGCTCTTCGCCTTCTCTATGCTGTGTTCGTAGCTTCTGTAGTGTATGTACCTGTCCATCGAACCCAAATAAGACACTGCGGTTCTGAGCACGACCATGGGATGGGTAAAGGGCGGGAGGTGCGTCAGAAGACCTATTATCTGGGGTGGGAGCTCTCTCAGATCCTTCAACTCCTCTTTAAAGGCTTCGAGTTCGCTTTTCGTGGGAAGCTCTCCGAAGAGGAGAAGGTACGCCACCTCCTCGTAGCAGGAATGCCTCGCGAGGTCGTGGATGCTGTATCCCCTGTATTCGAGCACCGCCCTCCCGTCCTCCACGTCCACCCTGCTTATGCTACTCCTACAGGCTATAACGTTCTCCAAACCCTCCTTAACGTCCATACTCCCACCTCAAACGATCCGATAGGAAGGATACTTTTCGAGGATCATACCCGAAACTATAAGGGGCGGTTCCCTCGTGGCAATCTCTATCGCCTTCTCGAGCTTCCACTCCTTCTCGGCGTATATTGTAAAGAGCTTTTCCCCCGCCTTAACGTGCTGACCTCCCTTCTTGTGCAAAAGGATTCCCGCACCCTTGTCCTTGGGAGCTCCCGCCGCCCTCGCCACCTTCACTATCCTGTGATTGTGAACGACCGCCACCGCTCCGTCTATAGGGGCGAGAACGTCGTAAGTCTTGTCTCCTATGGGTATGTCCTCCGACTTTACGTTCGGATCTCCACCCTGCGCCTCCACGATCTCCTTGAACTTCTGTAAAGTCTTTCCGGACTTGAATATCTCCTCAGCGTAGGCGTAACCGTTAACGGCCTTACCTGTCATCTCAAACAGAATTCCAGCGATTCCTAAAGCCTTTTCTATCAAACTTCTCGGCCCTCCACCGTTTTCCATAGTCCTCAACGCCTCCCAAGCCTCCAACGCCGGGCCAACCGCTCTTCCGACCGGCTGACCACCGTACGTCAACGCGCAAGTTACGTTGAGACCGAGCCTCCTTCCCAACTCGACGAAGTCGTTTGCGAGCTTCCTGCCGAGCTCTATCTTGGGAACCTTGGATCCCGCACCGACGGGAATGTCGATAACTATGTGCTTAGCTCCTATCGCCCCCTTCTTCGCCATAACGCTCGCCAAAAGCTGAGGACGCGGGTCTATGGCGAGGGGATATTCGACCCTAATTATCTTGTCGTCTGCGGGAGCTATGTTCGTCGCCCCTCCCCAAGCTATCACCCCGCCCACCCTCTCCGTTATCTCCTTTATCTCCTCCACGCTGAGGTTGACGTTGGCCAAGACCTCCATCGTATCTGCGGTTCCGCTCGCCGAAGTTATCGCCCTGCTCGCGGTCTTGGGGATGAGCAAGCCCGCCGCAGCGACGGTTGGGACTATTATGAGGGATATCTTGTTGCCCGGAACTCCACCTATGCTGTGCTTGTCCACGACTATTCCCTCATCGAAAGTCAAGGTCTCTCCTGTCTCTATCATCGCCCTCGTCAACCACTCTATCTCGTCGAAGTCCAAGCCGTGAATGTAACTCGAAAGAACGAACGCGGTTAGCTCCACTTCCGTCAGGGCGTTGCTCACTATGTCCTTAACTATCCTGTATATCTCCTCCTTTCTGAGCTTTCCTCCGTTCAGCTTCCTCCTTATGTACTCCACGGACGGAGGCTTGGGAACTGGGACTATCTTCACCTCGCTCCCATCCTCTATGTCGCACGCCTCGGCGAGCTCGTAGCATACGCCGAGTTCACCCTTCTCTATGAGCCCCATCGCGATCTGAACCGTCGCGACAGTCGATTTCTTGGCTATTACCCTGACCCTATCACCCTCGAGCAGACCCAACTCGTCCGCGTCAGCCTGATTCATGATCACCGCGTACCTGCCGATCTTGATCGGAATGATCTTGGCTCTGAGTATCATAAAGTTACGAAAAATTTGAGGGATTTTTAACGTTTTCTTCAGGAAGTCTGTAGTTCCTCTTAACGTCCTTCGATTTTAACACCTCAACGTTGAGCCTTTCCGCAACCTCCCTGACGAGAGCCTTGACCTTCGAAACCGTCGACTTCTCGTCTATTACCACGTACTCCGCATCGCTTATCCTGATCGCCTTCTCCATTATCTCTTCGTTCAGCCCCTCGAAAGTGTACTTGGCGAAGTTGTGGCCGAACGTGAACGTGGTGGTCAGCATTATCTCCGTCTGACGCGGTGCGTAGTGGGTTCCGCCCACGCCCACCGCGATCTTCCAGTTCCTCCTCGGATCCCTTATGGCCTCTAACATGCTTTCGGCGACGATCCTCCCCGCCTCCTCGTCCTTCCACTCCTCCTCGGTAGATCCTATTTCGTAGAAGGCGGAGGGAGTCGATATCTCCGACGGGCCGTGATGCGTTACTTCGAGCGTGAACTGGAATTCCGGCTTTTCGTGAAGCCTCTTCTTCAGTGCCAGTACATAGTTCTTCATGGTTATGGGCGAAGGCTTGGCCAAGGAGTACGGCTTCCCTCCGTAATCGGCGGTGGCCACGTTCCCCGAAACGTGAACGGAGAAAATCTTCCTCCCGTCCTTACTGCTATGGCGGGATGCGAACAGCATCTCTTCGAAATTCAACCCAGCCCTCCTCAGCCTCTCGTCCAAGTAATCCGCGTAGATGAGCCTTTCCTCGACCTCGACTATCCCTATCTCCCCCGCGTCGTAAAACTTGAAGTCTCCCACCTTCCTCTCGTCCGCATCGATGAGGCTGAGAAGATTCGACTTTATGTTCTGGGACGCGGGATCCAAGGTGCTACAGACGATTAAGCGCATGGAGAGGGGTGGAAGAAAAGATATAAAAGAGTTCAGAAATCGGCCATCAAAGCGTAGGCCTTTCCGAGCTCGGTCAACATTATTCTTACGTTCTTGCCCTCCCTCTTCATTATCACGAGCCCGTCCTCCTCCAATCCCTTGAGGTGATAGCTCATCCTCGCCCTCTGTGCCATGTACTTCTTCTGATCCTCCGTCTTTCCTTCGAGCAACTCTATGAGTTTGTTTATGGACTCCACTTCACCTCCCTGCTCCGCGATAGTCTTGATTATGGTCAGCTTGTCGTCGCTGATCTTCTTGAGCGGCGGGATGAGAACGTCCACGACCTTCTCGATCTTTCCGTTGGACGTTATCGCGAGGTAGAGTTTACTTCCCGAAAGCTGCGCGGCGATGTAGCATGAAATGCACATCTCCCTCGTAGTGTCGGAGGCGTTTATGAGCACCTCGTTTCCGTCTTTGAGCTCCTCCTTTATCACCTTAAGCATCTCCAGAGCCGTGCCGTATATGTCCCTCTTGTCGACCGTTACCCTCTTTACCTCCACGAGCACGCTTAGGGTCTTCTCTATTTCGTCCGCGTTCTCGTATATCTCCTTACCGTCGTCTTTGCCCAGTATCAGGTACACCTTCTGGATCGGTTTACCGCAGAGCTTCGTGCTCTCAAGAAGCACGTCCTTGTTCGTGCCCACCGGAAGCACGTGCACAACCCTGTTCATAGTCGTACCTTTGACCTTGCAATTAATAAATTTTTCTTCAAGTTTGAATTTCGACAAACTGTTAACTTTGAAATGAATTAAATATTAATTGCTTTAATAAAATTGACTGACTTTCCGGTTTGAAATGCTTATTGATGAAATTTTTCCCGCTTTATACCGTGTATGTGCTACGTCCTCTCCACATATAGATACCTCCGATTATCTTATGTTGACACATTTACATCATCAAAGTATATCAATTTTTTCATCTTCTGCAAAGTATTGCACTGTTGCGAAAAATCGAAAAAATTAGAACTCATTAAAAATAATATTCTTAATATTGCGTAGGGTTTATATAGCAGCAACTCTAAAAATGATTATAATGAATATGAGGAGAATTGAGGTGTACGTTGAGGGTGTCGTTCAAGGGGTGGGGTTCAGGTACTTCACGAGGAGGGTGGCGAGGGAGCTTGGAGTGAAGGGTTACGTGAAGAACCTACCCGACGGGAGAGTCTTCATAGTCGCCGAAGGGGACGAGGGGCAGATAGAGAAGTTCCTTTCGATGATAAGAAAAGGCCCACCGCTCGCCATAGTAAAGAAAGTTCACGTGGCGGAGGCGGAGGCGAAGGGGGAGTTCGAGGATTTCACGATAAGGTATTGAAAAACCTTTATCTCCATTCCGTGCCACGATATTGCATGCTTGCGAAGAGAATAATCCCCTGCCTCGACGTAACGTTGGATGAAAGCGGGGCGACCGTAGTCAAGGGCGTTCACTTCGTCAACCTCAGGAGGGCGGGCGATCCAGTGGAGCTCGCGAAGAGGTACGACGAGGAAGGCGCGGACGAGCTCGTG
>CAZQJR010000115.1:0-2758 GCA_964592825.1 uncultured archaeon
CCACCGATATCCTCCGCTTGCCAACACCTTATGAGTGGAATCAGAAGCATGAAACAGCCGAAGTGAACGTTTCCCGCTCTATGCCACTCCATGGATCTTTCAACGGCCTCGAGCACGAGTTTACCTATAGAGCTTTCACCTCTGGCGCTCTTCAAAAACACCGGATAAACCGCAGAAGCGGATGCCAAGAAGTGCTCGAATCTTAAATCGGAGAAGTTGTGATCCCTATCGACATTTCCGGCTTTCGGCGTTCCAGAAACTTCAAGCAATAACGCCAAAACGCCCGCTGTGGCGGAATCCTCGGGAGTCCCGAACATCTAAATCGCCTCAAATGGGATCAGACTGCCAGAGTTCATCACATCTCAGCCAAGGCTGAACTCATCATCTCCCTAAGGTGATGGGCGAAGGAGAATTTAAAGGCTGTGCTCAGACCGTCAGTCGGTCATCACCCCTCAGCACCCGCGCCAGTCATCATCGCATGTGGAGGTTGATTCCAAACTTATATAAGTTCGACGGATGTTGGGTTATGCTCTTGGCAGTTTACGGAACGCTCAGAAGAAGGGGCGGAGCCCACGCGGTCTTGAGGTTGATGGGCGCGAAGTTCGTCGGTGAAGGGTGGGTGAGGGGTTACAGGCTATTCGCCTCTCGAATTCCGTTCGCTGTAAAGAGCGATGACCGGAGCGACGGGGTGAGGGTGGAGGTTTACGACGTGCCGGAGGACAAGATCCCCCTGCTCGACTACTACGAGAGCGGATACGTTAGGAGGAGGGTGGTGGTGGAGCTCGACAACGGAGATGCGGTCGAGGCTTGGATGTACGTGTGGGATGCACCATTGACCAACGTTGTTCGCGTCGAGGGAGGGGATTGGGTGGAGTTCATCGGACGATCAGCACGTAGGCGATCGACCAAGCTATGACGGATATGGACGTCCTTCTGACGAACGTCCTCACCCCGTAACCGCCCACCGCACACTCCACCGCCGACGCAACCACGATTCCAGCGGTGATCGATACGTAAACGAAAACCTCCTGTTCGAACGGTAGAACGTAGTAGAAGACGTATATCAGGACGAGGGCGGTCAAAATTCCGCACGCCAGCCCAATCAAGCTCGCCTTAACGCTCCCCTTCACGGATCGAGGTGGGCGTCGGGCTATATAGAGTTTCCCCAAAACGATTTATTTCCCAACCCAAACCTTCGAACATGGTCAAAGTCGAGGAGTTCGTTCAGAAGGCGATAGAGGAGATAAGAGAAAGGGTTAAGGACGGAAAGGCCATAATAGCTCTCTCGGGAGGAGTGGATAGCTCGGTATGTGCCGTCTTAGCTCATAAAGCGATAGGAGATAGGCTCATTCCCGTGTTCGTCGATACCGGGCTCATGAGGGCGGGCGAACCGGAGAGGATAAAGGAGATATTCGGTCCTATGGGCCTGGTGTTCGTTGACGCGAAGGACGAGTTCTTCAAAGCCCTCAAGGGAGTAACGGATCCCGAACAGAAGAGGAAGGTTATCGGGGAGTTGTTCGTCAGGATATTCGAGAAGATCGCGGAGGAGCACGGGGCGGAGTACCTTATTCAGGGGACGATATATCCCGACGTCATCGAGAGTCAGGGTGGGATAAAGAGCCATCACAACGTCGGAGGTTTCCCTACGAAGTACAAGTTCAAGGACGTTATAGAGCCGCTCAGGGAGCTTTACAAGGATGAGGTCAGGGAGATCGCGAGATACCTCGGATTGCCGGAGGAGATATCGGAGAGGATGCCCTTCCCCGGGCCGGGGCTGGCGGTGAGGATAGTTGGTGAGGTGACGCCGGAGAAGGTGGAGATAGTAAGGAAGGCGAACGCCATCGTGGAGGAGGAGCTGAAGGATTTCAAGAAGTGGCAGGCTTTCGCGGCGCTGATAGGGAAGGCCACGGGGGTTAAGGGGGACATGAGGGTTTACGGATACATTATAGCGATAAGAGCAGTCGATTCGAGGGATGGAATGACCGCGGACGTTCTCGAGATAGACTACGAAACGCTCAGGAGGATAACTTTGAGGATCACGTCCGAGATACCCGAGGTAACGAGGGTCGTTTACGACCTCACACCTAAACCCCCTGCGACGATAGAATTCGAATGATTTTTTATACGGTAAGTCGGATCCCAAAACGTGAAGATTGTCGTCTCGGCCTCCAGCTTCGCGGACGTCGTTTCGGCGATGAACGTAGCGGACGTGATAGAGCTTAGGCTCGACCTATTCTCGACGTTTCCGAGCGAGGAGAAGCTTAAGGGAATTGGCAAGCCGACGATAGTGACCATAAGAAGGGTTGAGGAGGGGGGAAGGTATTCGGGAGACGAGGAGAGGAGGCTTAGAACGCTGGCGAGGTATTCCAAACACTCCGATTACGTGGACTTGGAGTGCGACGTCGAGGACGAATGGTTCGGGGAGATGGAGTGCGACGTGATAGAGTCCTACCACAACTTCAAGGAAACCCCGAGCTACGAGGAACTGAGGGATCTCGTTGAAGGAAGGAGGGGTGAGATTTTCAAGATCGCAACGATGGGAAGGGAAAAGAAGGACGTCCTAACGATCTTCAGACTCCTAACGGAATACGACAACTTGGTGGCGTTCCTCATGGGGAAGGAGTTCTCTTGGACGAGGGTGATGGCGCTCTTCATGGGCTCCCCGTTCATATACTGCGCCGTAAGCAAGTCCGTAGCTCCGGGTCAGCTCGAGGCGGGGAAGGTCAGAAAAATATTGGCGTCGCTGTCTTCAGGCTGA
>CAZQJR010000116.1:0-2681 GCA_964592825.1 uncultured archaeon
CCTCCACCTCGTACTGGTTGACCATGAGCTTTCCCCTCCTCGCCGTGGCCTTCCAGTTGACGAACTTCATGGGATCTCCCGGGACGTAGTCCCTTATCTCCCTGAAATCGGTTCCCGGAACTCCTATCTTCGACACATCGACGTCCGGTATCGGGCTCTTCGCGACCCCCCTCACGGTCTCAACCTTGGTCAACCTCCTCAACCTCTGCCTAACCTCAACTACGACATCCACTTCCACCTCCCCAACGCTCCTCCAAGCGAGGAATGGGTGTTCGATCTCGAGCACGACCCTTCTTAACTCGAACCTACCTCTCCTCATGGATCTCGCCTTGTAGCGTATCCTCACGACCTCGCCACCCAAAACGAACCTCGCCACGGCGTTGGAGCCCTCGACTATCTCGAAGTACTCGGGAACTTCGTGCATGGCCTTCACTATTCCAAATCCCAAGGCTTTCAGCCTTATTTCGACCTCGAACTCCTCACCAACGTAGCATTCGCCCGAAACCCTCGCGTCCAAAACCGAGCAACTCGCCCCGTAAGGGAGAGCCAAGAACAGGAGGGGGATTACGGAAACTGCAACGAGTTCGTAGGAGGTGATGAGCATGCCCCATACGAGCATCAGCAGCGACGCGCATACGAGGGATCGGGTCACCTCCCTAACCCGCATCGGCGAAAATTGTAGTTTTATAGTTTAAAATCGTTGTCCTAATACTCTCTGGTCACGAGGTAGTCCGCTATGTCCATGAGCAACCTCTTAGCGTTCGAATCGGGTAGGTTGCGGAGGTAGGACTTGCCCGTTTCGACGAACTCCTTGGCCTTTCTCGACGCGTATTCTATCGCCCCACACTCCTCTAATTTCTTCACCGCCCTCTCTATCTCCTCCCTGCTCGCCTTACCCTTTCCGAATATCTCTATCTCGACTCCCATCTCCATGGCCTTTATAACGACGAGGGTCTTCTTTCCCTCCACGAGATCGCTCCCCCAATCCTTACCGATCTTATCCTTTCCGACGAGATCGAGCACGTCGTCGTGTATCTGGAAACCTATCCCGCTGAAAAGACCGAAGTTCCAGAGGGAGTCAACGACTTCATCGTCCTCTCCGAACAAGATCGCCGGAAGGGAGCACGAACACGCTATTAGTACGCCGGTCTTCTTTTTAACCATCTCCAAGTACTCGCTCTCGCTAACGAAGTCCCTCTTCTCGAAGCTCATGTCCAAATACTGCCCCTCGCATATCCTCACGCAAACTTCGGCGAGCTTGTCCACCGCCCTCACTACGTTCCTCTCGTCAACGTCGCACTTGGTGAGTATCTGAAAAGCTTCGGCGAAGAGCGTGTCTCCCGCCAGTATGGCGGTTTCCTCGCCGAACAGCTTGTGAACCGTTGGCACCCCCCTCCTCATCTCGTCCCTATCCATTATGTCATCGTGGATCAGCGTGAAGTTGTGAACGGTCTCTATCGCCACCGCAGCGGGTAAAATCTTTCTCCAATCCTTTCCCAAAGCCTCCGCGGAGATGAGGCTGAGAACGGGTCTGAGCCTCTTACCACCGGCCTTTATGAGATGTCTGCACGCCTCGTACAACCCCTTAGGCTCCCTCAGGGGGAGATACCTCTCTATGGCCTCGTTAACGACTCTCGCCCTTTTCGCGACCTCCTCCTTTACGTCCATCATCCCACCTCTCTGCTCGTGCAAAACCTAACGACATCGTAACCCCTAAGCTCCAACCAATCCTTAAACCTCCCGGTAACGAATATGGGAATTTTCGGTAGATCCTCCACCCTCCTACATCCGGTCAGGAACATCGCGGTCTTCAGCCCCCTAACGTAGTATTCCACGAGCCTCTTCACGCCCTCCACCCCACCCTCGTCCACCGCCCTCAAGAAGGGTAAGGCTGCGCTTCCGATCCTCGCCCCCAGCGCGAGGGCTTTGGCCAAATCGAGCCCGCTCCTGATCCCTCCCGTAGCGATCACCGGAAGGACGTCGTAACACTCCGCCACGCAGAAGGCAGTTGGTATCCCCCAGTCCCAGAAGTCCAAGCCCACGTCCCTCAGAATCCCCTCCGTCCTGTAAACCTCCACTCCGCTCCAACTCGTACCCCCCTTCCCGCCAACGTCCACGGCGCTGACCCCCGCCATCCTAAGTTTTAAGGCGACGTCCCTCGATATCCCCGCCCCCGTCTCCTTGACTATCACCGGCACCTTCAAGGAGGAGCAGACCTCCTCTATCGCCTCGAACCCCCTCCTCGCGTTCAGATCGCCCTCCGGCTGAACCGCCTCCTGAAGGTAGTTCAGGTGAATCGCGACTGCGTCGGCTTCTATCATCTCGACCGCCCTCTCGACGAACTCCACGCCGTGCTTCAAAACCTGAGGCAATCCTACGTTGGCGTACACGAAAGCGTTGGGGGCATAATCCCTCACGACCGTGAAGCTATCTGCCAGACTCTCGTCCTCTATCGCCGCCCTCTGACTCCCCACGCCCATCCCTATCCCCGTCTCCTCAACCGCCACGGCGAGATTCCTGTTTATCTCCTTGGTTTCCGGATGTCCGCCCGTCATGGAAGCTATGAGGAGAGGAGCCGAGAGTTTTTTGCCCAAGAACTCGACGCCGGTATCTATCTCCTCAAAATCCAAGTCGGGAATTGCCTTGTGGATGAGCATAACGTCCTCCAGCCCGGTGTACTC
>CAZQJR010000117.1:0-10805 GCA_964592825.1 uncultured archaeon
ATGATACTCGAAGAGCTATACGGGGTTCTCGTGGACAGGAAGGTCAATCCGAAGGAGGGATCCTACACATCAAAGCTGCTGTATCACGAGAAGGGAGTGAACGCGATACTCGAAAAGCTTGGAGAGGAGTGCGCGGAGCTAATAGTGGCTGTAAAGGACGGTAAGAGGGATGAGATAGTTTACGAGTTCTGCGACCTCCTCTACCACATGCTCGTGCTCTTGGTAAAGCTCGACATAGGGCTCGACGAGGTTTGGAGGGAGTTGGAGAGGCGAAGGAGATGAAGGAGTGCGTTATCTGGACGGTCAATTTGGATAGCAGGAAGACGAGGAGCGAGGGGAGGAAGATCCCGCTTAAGTACGCGGTTCCGAACGTCAAGTTACAGGAGCTCGTCGAGGCTTGCAGGGCTTTGGGCATCGATTTCAGGGTCGAGGAGAAGAAAAAGTATCCGAAGTGCTGGTGGGAGGAATGCGGAAGGGTGGTCGTTCCCAAGAGGGGGTCGAAGATAGGGTTGATGATCGAAATAGCCAAGAAGATTGCGGAGATTAGGGAACAGAAGAGGAAATGAGGTATTTGTTCTTTCTTTCCGGAGAACATCCGGAGCTCGCGGAGGAGGAGGTCTTTGGCCTTCTCGGGAGTTACGGGAAGGTGGAGGGGGTTGGGAGGGATCAACAGATACTCGTTGCCGATTACGTCGGGGATAGAGGTGCATTCAATAGGCTCGCTTTGACTCACGAGATCTCGGAGCACATCGCCACCTGCGATTTCGAGGATCTTTGGGAAGTTTTCAGAAATTTGCCAGTCCCGAGCGGAAAGGTATGCGTTAGGGTCAGGAAGATAGGAAAGGGCTGGGAGTCCCTGAACTCCCTCGAACTCGAAAGGAATCTTGGAGCCGAGCTTTGGAAGAGGGGTGCTAAGATCAGCGTTTCGTCGCCAGACAGGGTGATAAGGGTCTATCTTTCGACCAAAGCCCACGTCGGGATATTGATACATAGAACGGACAAGAAGCAGTTTCTTGAGAGAAGACCCGACAGGAGACCGTTCTTCATGCCGAGCGTCATAGTTCCGAGGTTCGCGAGAGCCCTCGTAAACGTTACGGGGGTTAGGGGGAACATGCTCGATCCAATGTGCGGAACGGGGACTTTCCTAATAGAGGCTGGTCTGATGGGCGTGGAATTCGCTGGGGTGGATGCGTTCAGAAAGGTGGTTTGGGGATGCGCCAAGAACCTCAGGCACTTCGGACTTCCGGTTAACGTCGTATGGGGAGATGCGAGGAACCTCCCGTTCAAGGACGAATCCTTCGACGCTGTGGTTACGGACTTTCCCTATCAGAGATCAACGAGGAAGTTCGGGGAGGATCTCTACGAGAGGGCGACTGAGGAGATATTCAGGGTGCTGAAGGAGGGAAGGAGGGCGGTGCTCGTTTTCAACTTCGACGCCGAGGAAATGCTGAAGGGAAGGTTCGAGGTGGAGGGTAAGTTCCTGCAGAGGGTTCATAAGAGCCTCGTCAGAAGGTTCTACGTTTGCAGGAAGAGGTGAACCATGCTTGGAACCCTCGTGCCCGTTCTCGCGTGCGCCCTCATAGCTTTCAGCATAGGATCGAACGACACATCCAACGCTTTCGGTATATGCGTCGGGGCGGGTATAATAACCTTCAGAAGGGCTGTTTACCTTCTGGGCGTTCTCGTGTTTTTGGGCGCCCTGCTTCAGGGAAGAAACGTCATGAGGACTGTAGGAAAGGAGCTCGTTGCCGTGAACCTGAAGATCCTGTTCGTCTCACTTCTCGTATCCGCGATAGTGATAATAGTTGCGAACTGGAAGAGGTTGCCGGTTTCGAGCCATCAGGCCATAATAGGAAGTCTGGTAGGATCGGGGTTGGCCTTGGGATCGACGGTGAGGTTGGACACCCTCCTTAGAATAGTCGAGTCTTGGATTCTTTCGCCTTTAGGCTCTCTCGTAATCGCAATTGTCGTTTACAGGGTCATGGAATCCGTGTTTCGTAGGATGCCAGTCTTCGAAGTTGAGAGGTTGTTGAGGATCTTGTTGCTCATGAACGGTATGATAATCGCGTACAACACCGGAGCGAACGAGCTTTCGACGGCTTTGGGGCCGATAGTTTGTTCGGGCATTCTCTCCCCCCTTCAGGCCGTTTCCCTCGGAACGCTTACGCTCTGGTTTGGAGCATTCATGTTGAGCGAGAGGGTGGTCGAAACCGTGGGTAAGGGGATAACGACGCTCGACGCGTTCACTGGATTTTCCGCTCAGTTCAGCGCCGGCGTTAGCGTTTATATCTTTACTCTCTTGGGCATGCCCGTCTCTACCACTTACTGCATAATAGGGGGCATAATGGGGGTGGGAATTCTCAAGGGAGTGGAAACCGTGAGAACGGATCTCCTCAAGAGGATCCTCGCGAGCTGGATCCTTACGCCCTTAACCACCTTCTCGATCTGCTACCTCATAGCGATGCTAATTTGACGTGAAGCTCGTAAAGCCCGTCGGCGAGCTCGATCAACCTTTCGACGTTTTTAAGCCCCTCCACCCACCTCTTCGGAATCCCCTCCAACCCTACCTCGCATCCCTTCAACCCGCACGAGATTGAAGCAATCGTGTCCGCGTCCCCTCCCGAATTCACGGCCTTCAGAGCGCATTCTTCGAACGTCGAGGAGTGTAGGAAGATTTGAAAGGAAAGCGGAACCACGTCCCTGACCGATATGGTATTTCCCAGCACTTCTATCGCTCTATTCGTATCCTCCAAGTCGCACGCGAGTTCCAACTTCTCCGCGAGCCTTACGTCGTACTTACGGACTCTCCCTATCACCTCCTCGCAGACATCTTCTCCCCTAACCACGCATGCTATTCCCACCGCCACGGCGACCGCCCCTCCCACCGCCGGCCCCCTGTGGGTAACTATCGACGATAGGGCGGAGTACTTCTCAACGAGGTCGAGGCTGAAGGAGTAGAGGAGCCCTATCGGTATCACCCTCATCGCCGATCCGCAGGTTTCGGACTCCACCCCCGCCCTGTTCCAAGGTACTCCGAGGGAGAGGTTTCTCAGAGCGATTCTGGTAGTTGGCCCGATCCTCCTGCAGTCGATCAGCTTTAGCCTTTCCGCGAAATCGGACGGATCGAAGTAGATGGTGTTCAGAAGGGATTCGGCGAGGGCGATCATCTGCTCGGTATCGTCCGTCCACTCTCCCGCGTCGAGATCACCGTAGGGGGACGGAAGGTAATCCCTGACGTAACCGTATATCCTTCTGATCTCATCGACGCTCATACCCTCTACAGGCATACCTAAGGCGTCCCCTACTGCAAATCCCACCATGGCACCCCTGAACATCTCCACCCTCCAAATCCTTTATATATTGCCATGTCAAAGCATGGCCATGGACGTGCTCGTTAGGAGGAGCGAGGTGGACGGCGTCGCCACCCCTCCACCATCGAAGAGCTACACGCACAGGGCTTTTTTAGCTTCCGCCCTTTCAAGATCATCCGAGGTTCACAACCCCCTCGTGTCCGACGACACTCTCGCGACTCTGTCTTGTTGTCGCGTGATTGGGGCTGAATTCGTTAGGAAGGGGGCGTTCGAGTTTAGGGGTTGCGAGGAGATCGGAGGGGGATACATGTACTGCGCCAATTCCGGAACGACCCTCAGGCTGTTCATCGGAATATCGTCCCTATCCAAGGAGATTTCGGTTCTCGACGGAGACGATTCTCTTAGGAAGAGGCCGAACCTCGAACTCGCCAAAGCTTTGAAGAGGTTGGGAGCGGAGGTGAGGGGGTTCGGGAAGTACGAGGCACCGGTTTGGGTTAGGGGGATCGTGAAGGGTGGGGAGGTGGAGATAGAGGCGAAGAGCTCCCAGTACGTATCCTCGCTACTCTTCACCCTCCCGCTCGCGAGGGGGGATTCCGTTTTGAGGGTTCTCGAAGTGAAGTCGAGACCGTACATAGAGGTCACGCTCCACGTACTGGAGGAGAGCGGTGTGAGGGTGGAGAGGGAGGATATGGTGTTCTACTTGGAGGGGGAGCAGGAGTATAGGCTTAGGAAGTTTTTCGTTCCTTCGGATTTCTCCTCCGCGAGCTACCTCATAGCCGCGGGCGTCCTTGCGGGAAGGGTGGTGGTGGAGAACATGTTCGACTCTAAGCAGGGGGACAGGAGGATAGTGGATATCGTTCGGGAGATGGGCGGAAGGGTGAAGTGGGATAGGGAGAGGGGAACGATAGTTGCGGAGAGATCCGAGCTCGAGGGAGTGGAGGTGGATGCGGGAGATATTCCCGACTTGGTTCCTACGATAGCCGTGCTCGGAAGCGTGGCGAGGGGCAAGACCGTAGTCTATAACGCCGAACATTTGAGGATGAAGGAGATAGACAGAATAGAGGGGATATACAGAAACCTGAGGAGCTTGGGAGTTGGGGTAGAGAAGAGAAGGGACGGGATAGTGGTCTTCGGCGGGGAGATAGAGGGGGGATGCGTGGATTCATTTGGAGACCATAGAATGGCGCTCGCCTTCTCCCTGCTGGGTCTCGTTTCGAAGAAGGGGGTGCTCGTGAGGAACGCGGAGGTGGTTTCGGTTTCGTTCCCCAACTACTTCGACGTTCTCAGATCGCTGGGTGCGGACGTGTCATATCCTTCTGCTCCTTCCGAACTCTAAGTAGAGGTAGAGCGCCGAGCATATTATGACTATGGCGAGAGCGTAGCTCTTGAAAGCGTTGACGAGGTTCCTGTAGAACAGATACTCCTCCCCGAACGGCCCTATGTTCCTCATCTTCTGAGCGTTAAGAATGAAGTATTTACCAACGCCGGGTATCACTATCGGCCTTCCCCCTATCATCACAGCCTGAGCTATTATGTTCTTCTTGGTTATCACCCAAGGATCGGGGCCAGAAGCGTCCCCTCCCGTCCATATCAGCCCATCCTTCATCTTGATTATCCTGTGGGTAATCGGGAGGTAGTATGTCGGTATCTTGAACATAATTATGTCCCCTACGTGGGGGTCTATGTGTATCGCCTGCATCAGGATTATGTCTCCCCTCTTCATCGTTGGCCTCATGCTGTCCGATATTACGACCGCCCAGAAGAGCTTGTGGGTGAGCGTGAGTATCAGGAGAAGGACTATGATTCCCATCACTATAGACGCTCTTAAAACGGGCTTTTCCTCTGTTTTGACGATTTCCAAACCGTTTTGCATGATCTTCCTTCTTTCGCCCCTCCTGAGGGCTATCCTTATCCTTTCGAGAAACGGAATTCTGTAACCCGTTACCTGAACGTAGGCGTATACGATCATCAGGAGGGATATCGTGCACACGATTTCGAGTATCATCGCTAAGATATAGACCGGTTCGGGTCTTAAAAGCATTTGCGGAGAGTTTAAAAATTCCTTCCTCGAACGTAGCATCGATGTGGAGGAAATGGAGGCACGTGACAAAGCTCGATCCCGACAGGCCTAACCCCCCCGAGTTGATAAAGGCGGTGGCTGAGAGCGGAACGGATGCCGTGATGATATCCGGAACTCAGAACGTTACGCTCGAAAAGGCGAGAGCACTGCTCGAGGAGGTTAAGGATTACGGTCTTCCTACGGTTTCCGAACCCTCCGATCCGTCGAACGTAATATACGACGCGGACTACCTCTTCGTTCCGACCGTTCTGAACTCCGCCGACGGAGAGTGGATAACGGGAAAGCACGCCAGATGGGTGGAGATGAACTTCGACAGGCTCGACGAGTTCTACGGAATAATGGAGAGGACGGTTTTTGAGGGTTACATAGTTCTAAACCCGAACTCGGCGGTGGGGAGGGTTACGAGGGCGAAGACCGATTTGACTCCCAAACAGGCGGCGAGCTACGCGGTTGTGGGGGAGAGGATATACAAGCTACCCGCTATATACATCGAGTACAGCGGAACGTTCGGAGATCCCGAGGTCGTCAAGGCGGTTAAGGAGGTGCTCGACGATGCGGTGCTCATATACGGAGGGGGGATAGACAGCAGGGAGAAGGCCTTAAAGATGCTCGAATACGCCGACATGATAGTCGTCGGCAACGTTCTGTACGAGAAGGGCATCGAGAGGTTCTTGGAAACGGTGCCATGATTAGATCGATCTGGGAGCTCTTGAGACTCGAACACGGACTGATGTACGCATTGGGGGTAGTAGTTGGAGTAGTCGTGTCTTCGGGTTTAGATTTCAGCCTCAAGAACTTAATTTTGGGCGTTTTGACGGCCGTGTTCTGTCAGGCCTCAGCGTTCGCCCTGAACGATTACTTGGACTACGAAGTGGACTTGGCCAACAGGAGGCTCGACAGACCCCTCGTCAGGGGGGAGCTAAGCAGGAGAACCGCGCTGATACTATCGCTCGCTCTCGCACCGTTCGGACTCTTCGCTTCCTATTTGATCTCAACCAACGCCTTCCTCCTCGCATCGATAATAACCGCCTTGGGTTACCTTTACGATCTGAAGCTTAAGGAGTACGGAATACTGGGCAACCTCTACATAGCCCTGTCCATGTGCGCTCCGTTCATTTTCGGCAGCATCGTCGCCACGAACACGATAACTCCTCAAATCGCCGTGCTATCTCTAATAGCCTTCCTTTCCGGGGTGGGTAGGGAGGTCATGAAGGGGATCGAGGACGTGGAGGGGGATGCGATAAGGAACGTTAGAACCGTGGCGAGGGTTTGGGGGGTGGAGGGCGCGTCCAAGCTTTCGGCGATCCTATTCCTTTCCGCCGTTATAATGAGCTTCTACCCCTTCCTGTTTGTCGAGGGTTACAGGTTCGACCTCAAGTACCTGATCCCCGTCCTGATAACGGACGTTATGCTTATCGACGTCTCCGTCGAGCTACTCAGGAGGCACGGGAAGGAGGACATAAGGAGGTACAGGAAGAAGACGCTGCTCGCCCTCACCGTAGGCCTCGTCGGATTCCTCTTGGGGGCATTCTGAAACGTTAAAATACATTCCGGGATGCGTTTTCATCATGAGGGAGGAGGATTTCAGGAGGGATGCAGTAAGGTTCGCAGCCTATCTTATGGCCATATCGGCTAGAACCGCTCCGAAGTCCAAGGGGGAGGACGACTTGGTCGTTCTCTACGTCGAGGGGGAGGAAAAGGATAGGATAGCGGAGAAGATGATTGAGCTCGCCAGAGAAAAGGGAAAGGGTTGGAAGAGAGACGGAGAGAGCGTTAAGATGGCCGAAGGCATTCTGATATTGGGGGTCAAGGGGAGAAAACCTTTGGGTTTGAACTGCGGGGCTTGCGGTTTCAGCTGCGATGAGCTAAAGAGGATGACCAAGGACGGCGACTACTCCGGCCCGAACTGCGTTTTCAAGATACTCGACTTGGGAATCGCATTGGGATCCGCAGTTAAGCTAGCGAGCGTGATAAACGTGGACAACAGAATAATATACAGGATAGGGGTGGTGGCGAGGATGCTCGGACTCGTGGATGCAGATGTGGCGTTAGGAATCCCGCTCGCGAGCCTCGGCAAGAACCCGTTCTTCGACAGAAAGGATTAAATGAGAAAACTCGTTTTTATGTAGAACGTCTGCTTCGCTATGGGGAACTCCAACACCCTCCCGGCTATCTTGACCTTGGGGCTTATCACTACTTCAACCTTCGTCCTCTCTCCGTTTTTGATGTGGCTCACCCACCAGTCCTTTAACTTCTCGTTGTCTATCTTGGTAACGAATTCGAGCTTTGCGTTGCCCTTCGGGGGTATGATTACGTTCATAGTCTCGCTACCGCTTCCGACCACAATTCCGTTCATCTTTATCGTGTAGTCGAAGCCCAACACGGGTATCGGGATCGGGTTGGGGTTGTGAACTTCGGCAACGGAAACTATCTCCGTCGTTCTGTTCGTCACCTTCCCCCAGTGGGATCTCAGCGATTCCACGACGACGCTCAAACCGTCAACTGAAACGGTTACGGGCTTGTTCGTCGCGAAGGAGAGGATGTCGGTCTGGACGGTTTTCGTGAAGCTTATGGGATACTTGAAGTCGAAGATCTTCAGGTCGAAGACCAAGTATCCGTCTATCCTTATTACGGTCTTCTCCCCGTTCTTTATGTGGCTCACCCACCATTCGGGAATCTTGTCGTTATCGAGGTAGATCGCTATCACGACGGGGGACGTGGAATGGGCGGGTATAGAGGCCTTTATCGCGTGTCCCTCTCCCATCTCTATTCCGTTCATGTACAGCCTCAGAACTACGTCCTTGAGTGGGATCGGGAAGGGGTTGGGGTTGTATACTTCCACGTTAACGAGGATCTCGGTGGTCGTCGAGTTGACCTTTCCCCAGCCATACGTTATCCTCTTTATTTCGGGCTTTCCGATAGAGATGCAACCCAGCAGTATCAGAGCGAGAGCTACGACGAATACTTTTCTCATGAACCGAAGTTCTTCGGGAGGATATTTAAGGTGAACGCAAAATATTTTAAAGGTTCTCGCAATCTTCCTCCATGCTCGAAAGGCTGTTAGAGATAACGAGGGCGCACCACGAGTTCTTCAAATATTCGATTCCACTAATCGCGAGCGAAAACGTAACGAGTTATCTCGTGAGGAGATTCTATCTAAGCGATTTCGGGCATAGGTATGCGGAGGGGAGGATAGGTAAGAGGTTCTATCAGGGATGCGCGTTTGTAGATGAGCTCGAAGCCTTGGCGGTGGAACTTACTAAGAGGCTGTTCGGTGTCGACCACGCGAACGTTCAGCCGATATCGGGAACAACGGCCAACATGGCGGCATTCTTCGCTTTAACAAATCCGGGAGATACGATAATGTCCCTCTCCGTCCCTCACGGAGGTCACATATCGCACGACAGGTTTTCGGCCGCCGGTTTGAGGGGCTTGAACGTCAAATACTACGCCTTCGACAACGAAAGGTTCAACATAGACGTCGATGAGACGAGGAGGAAGGTGGAGAGGCTCGAGGAAAAGCCGAAGGTCTTCGTTTTGGGAGCGAGCCTGTTTTTGTTTCCGCATCCGGTTGAAGAAATTGCCGAAATCGCTCGAGAGGTTGGTGCGAGGGTCGTTTACGACGCGAGCCACGTTTTGGGGCTTATAGCTGGAAAGCGGTTCCAAGATCCGATCAGAGAGGGCGCCGACGTAGTTACCGCATCGACGCACAAGACCTTCCCCGGCCCTCAGAGGGCTGTAGTGATGTGCAAGGAGGAGCTCGCGAAGGAGATAGACAGGGGCGTGTTTCCCGGTGTGGTTAGCAACCACCACATCCACAGCTTGGCCGGTTACGTCGCAGCTTGCTTGGAGATGATGGAGTTCGGTGAAGCTTACGCGGAGCAGATAGTTAAGAACGCTAAGAGGTTGGCCGAAAGTCTTTACGATAGGGGTTACGATGTGGTCTGCCCGGATCTGGGATTCACGGAGTCCCACCAGATAGCGGTGGATGTCTCAAAACTCGGGGGAGGGGACAAGATAGCGAAACTTCTCGAAGAGGTTGGAATAATCCTTAACAAGAACCTACTGCCTTGGGATGATGTCAAGAAGGCGGACAACCCGTCGGGGATAAGGATAGGTGTGCAGGAGGTTACAAGGCTTGGAATGAAGGAGGAAGAAATGGACGTTATAGCCGAGCTCATCGATTTGGCGATAAAGGAGAAGAAGAGCAAGAGGGAGATCAGGGAGATGGTCAAGGAGTTCAAGTCTCAATTCACGACCGTTAAGTACACCTTCGAGGAGTGTCCGGCGTACGATTTTCCCGAGTTGTGCTGATTTCGAGCCGTCTCTCTCCCCTTTTAATGAGTTTTTCGAGCTCGCCTTGATGTTTAAGAGGTCGCCGTCAGGCGCTTCGATTACTTAACGTATCCCTCCTTAACCATAAGCTCCGCGTTCAGAACGCTCGCACCGGCCGCTCCCCTTACGGTGTTGTGCCCCAAGACGAGATATCTGACGATGTCGTCTTCGACCTTCTTTATCCTCCCCACCACAACGCTCATCCCGTTGCCGGCGTCTCTGTCCAAGCGGGGCTGAGGCCTATCCACTTCCTTCCTAACGATTATGACCTTTTCCGGCGAAGTTGGCAGATCCTTCAAAGGTTCGAGCGATTCGAACGCCTTAACGACTTCATCGACCTCAACCGTTCCGTCGAACTCCGCCCATACAGCTTCAAGATGCCCATCGATAACCGGAACTCTATGGCAAGATGCGGAAACCTTGATGCTCGCTGGAATCACCCTCCCCCCATCGAACTCTCCCAACAGCTTCAGGGGTTCGGTTTCGACCTTCTCCTCCTCTCCCTTTATGAAAGGAATCACGTTGTCCATTATCGCAAGCGATGGAACTCCCGGATAACCCGCACCGCTCAAAGCCTGCATCGTAGCGACGGTTACCCTCTTCAATCCCAAATCCATCAGGGGCTTGAGCGTTAGGACGAGCATTATCGTCGTGCAGTTAGGATTCGTGACTATGAATCCGTCCCAACCCCTCTTCCTCTTCTGCACCTCTATAAGCCCGAGATGATCCGGATTGACTTCTGGAATAACCAAAGGCACGTCCTCCTCCATTCTGTAAGCTGAGGCGTTGCTCGCAACTACGAAACCCTCCTTAGCGAACTTCGGCTCTACTTCCCTTGCAACGTCCGAAGGCAGAGCGGAGAAGACTATGTCCGCGTCGCAGTGCTTAGGATCCATCGGAGCCATCTCTATGTCCTTCGCACACTCCGGAACGTCCGAAGATACTATCCAGTTGACCTCATCACCGTACTTCTTTCCCACCCTCCTTTCCGATGCCATCAGGGTCGTTATCTTGAACCAGGGGTGATCGGCCAACAGCTGAACGAACTTCTGTCCGACCATTCCGGTAGCTCCCAATAC